>NZ_JBEAAM010000009.1:0-144481 GCF_040066175.1 Fontimonas sp. SYSU GA230001 | reverse complement strand
GACGCGGCTGCTGGAGGACGGGACGCTGTAACAACACTGGGATAGGGTCGGTCGACGAAGCGCCGGAATGCCCTCGACAACAGCATTTCCCCGATACCCCCGATTACCTGCGCGAGGCGCGCGACACCGATCTGCAGGCCATCCTCGGCACCGGCCGCTTCGTCAACACGACGTCGCTGGCAGCGGACGACGAACAGGCTGCGTGGCGGGTCGGCGGCGAATTCGAGGAGGCGGCGCGAGCGGACGGCCGCCGGCTGTGGCGGCTGTATGCGACCCGCGCGCGGATCGAGCAGGACAGCGACGAGTTCCGGGAGCGCGCCGATCCGCCGGTGCGCCAGCAGCGGGAATTCGTGCTCACCCAGCACGGCATCGGCGGCGGACTGGACGGGCGGCAGTCGTTCGCGCAGGCGTTCTCGGCGCCGGTGCTCGGCTACGGCGTGGATTTCTCGTTCGGGCGCATCGCCGAGGGGCGCGATGCGCTGCAGACCCGTCTCGACGACGGATCGCAGACCAACGTCCTGCTCGGCGAGACGTTCCCGCGCCGCGACTTTCCGCTGACCGAGCTGGCCGAGCTCGGCGCCTATCTCAACGGCGAACTGCATGTGCCGGACACGGCCTGGATCGTCATGCCGGGACTGCGCTACGACGTCCAGCGCCTCGACGCGCGCCGCGATGCGCGCTTCGACAACGGTTCCTCGCGGATCCCGGTGACCGATCTGCGCAGCCATGCGTGGACGCCGCGCCTGGGCGTGCTGTTCCCGCTGACCGCGGACCTGCGCGGTTTCGCACAGTACGCGCAGGGCTTCCGTGCGCCGCCGCCCTACGACGTGAATCTGGGCATCGACATCGTCGCGTTCAACGCGCGCGCGCTGCCCAACCCCGACCTCAGGCCGGAGCGCAGCGATGCCCACGAGCTGGGCGTCCGCTACCGCGGCAGGGGCGCGGTCGCCGAACTGTCGCTGTTCGAGACCCGCTACGAGGACTTCATCCTCAGCAATGCCTTCGTCGGCACCGACCCGGAGACCGGGACGCGCCTGTTCCAGTCGCGCAACGTCGAGCGCGCCTGGATCCGCGGCGTCGAACTGCGCTGGCGCCAGGACCTGGCCGAGTTCGGCGCACCGAGCTGGCTCGCGGAACTGTCGGCGGCATGGCTGCGCGGCGAGAACCGCGACAGCGACCAGCCGCTGCCGACCATCGATCCGGCCCGGCTCGTGCTCGGACTCGACCGGCAGACCGACACCACCGCCCTGCGCCTGCGCCTTACCGCCGCGGACCGGCAGTCGCGCGTGGATGATGCGGCCGGGCCGCAGTTCCGCGCCCCGGGCTACGCGGTGTGCGATCTCATCGGCGAGTACCGGCCGCTGCCGCGGCTGGTGCTGCGTGCCGGTGTCTTCAACGCGCTGGACCGGCGTTACTGGGAATGGGGGGATGTCTATGGGCGCAGTCCCGACGATCCCACGCTGCCACTGCTCGCGCGCGCCGGGCGCTATCTCAGCGCGAGCCTGCGGTTCACGTACTGAGCGCGGCCGCACCCTGCGGCGCGGCGGCGCATGTTCAGAAGCCCACCGGACCGGGCGGCTTCATCAGGAAGGGGAGACCGGATCCCGGTGCATGCAGCGGGCAGCCGGTGCCACGCCAGCGCGCGGACTGGATCATCCGGCTCTTCGGCGGAACGACGAAGTACGTCTCGCAGTCCGGGTCGATCGCGCCGGCGCGCACCGTGCCGTCGGCGTCGAGCGTGGCGTCGGCGGCGCGGGCGACCTTCTGGAAGTAGACGTGGTACTCGGCGCCGTCCGGCGCGGTCATGCGCCGGCTCGGCGGGCCCCACGACGCCCACAGCTTCGACACGTCCTTGCCGACCCAGGTCTGAATGACGCGCGTGTGATAGGCGTCCTGGTACGGTGTCGTCGCACAGGCCACGGACAGCAGCGCCGCCGTGGCCATCGTCATCCGCCGCACGGCGGCAATCGTCGGTTTCATCGTGTCTCCCCATGGCCCTGGCGCGCCCGCAGGGCGCATGCGCATCCTAGCCGGGCGCGGCCCACCACTGGTGTGACCCGGGTATCAGTCCCGACCGCCGCGTATATACTGCCGCCCGCCTCACCCGCTCCAAGCACATGAACCGCGAGATGCCGGCGCTGGCCAGCGTTTTCTATCTGCGCCTGGTCGATTTCTCCAGCAAGCCCGTCGCCGAACAGGCGCGGCAGCGCGCGCGGCTCGAAGGGGCGATCGGCGCGGCACTCGCCCTGCTCGCGCCGGAGACCCGCGCGGTGCTCGATGCCGCGGATGGCTCCATCCTGGTGGTGCTGGCCGATCCCGCCGCCGGCCTGGCCGCGGCCCAGGCCTGCCTGGCCGCGGCCGGCGACCTGCCGCTGAGCGTCGGCGGCAATCACGGGCCGGTGGCGCTGGTCGAAGCCGAAGGCGGCGGCGTGGCGATGGTGGGCGACGGTATCCGATCGGCCGCCGCGGTCGCGGCCTTCGCCGGGCGCGGCGAGATCCTGCTGACCTCCGGTTACCGCGACGCGCTCGACGAACGCGCGCCGGAACGGACCGCGGCGCTGCGCCGCGCCGGCGTGATCGCCGACGCGAGCATCCGGACGCATGAGCTCTACGCGCCCGACCCGACGCCACCGCGACAGCGCCGCGTGCGACTGTGGGTTGCCGCCGCCGCGATGGCGGGCGCGCTGGTCGCTTCGGGGGTGGCGCTGCGCGGAACCGTGCCGTCGCTGGGCCTGCTGGCGCCGACCGGCCTCGTCACCTTCGACGTCTCGCCCGGCGGCGAGGTCTTCGTCGATGGCGAGGCGCGTGGCCGCATTCCGCCGCTGCGCGAGCTCGCGCTGCCCGCCGGCACGCACCGCGTCGAGGTGCGCCACGGCGACGACGAGCCGTACCGCATCGACATCGACCTCGCGCATCGGCAGACCGTCGCGCTGCGCCACGCATTCCCGCCACCGGCGATCGTGCGCTTCGACATCACGCCGGGCGGCGAGGTGTTCGTCGATGGGCGGTCGCGCGGCGCGGCGCCGGCGCTGCAGGAGCTGGAGCTCAGCCCGGGTCCGCATCGCGTCGAAGTGCGCCATCCCGACTACGCGCCCCACGCCACGCGCATCGACCTCAAGCCCGGCGAGCGCTTCGTGCTGCGCCACGTCTTCATGCCGCCGGCGGTGCTGGTGTTCGAGATCAGCCCCGGTGGCCAGGTGTTGCTCGATGGCGCGCTGCAGGGTTCTCTGCCCGACCTGCGCCGTCTCGAGGTCAAGGCGGGGCGGCATCTGATCGAGGTGCGTTACGGCGATTACGAGCCGCTGCAGATGGATGTCACGCTGGCCGCCGGCGAGCAGGTCGTCATCCGGCACCGCTTCGGCGGCAGCAAGCCGGCGGAACTGTTCCGCAAGCTGAAGAAGTCCCTGGGGCTCTGACCGTCATGAGCGAAGCGAAGCTGACGCAACTGGGCCGCTACCGCATCGTCGCCGAGATCGGACGCGGCGCGATGGGGGTCGTGTATCGCGCGGAGGACCCGCTGCTGGATCGCACCGTGGCGATCAAGACCATCCTGCTGACCGGCGACACGGCCGAGCGGCAGAGCTACGAGGTGCGCTTCCTGCAGGAGGCGCGCGCCGCCGGCCGGCTGAGCCATCCGGCGATCATCACCATCTACGACGTCGGCCGCGAGGGCGAGCTCGCCTACATGGCGATGGAACTGCTGCGCGGCGTCGATCTGCGCGAGCGCCTGCAGCAGGGTGGCCTGTCGCTGCGCGAGGCGGTCGCGCTCGCCGCGGAGATCGCCGACGGCCTGGCGTTCGCGCACGAGCACGGCGTCATCCACCGTGACATCAAGCCGGCCAACATCATGATCGTGCGCAGCGGGCACGCCAAGATCATGGACTTCGGGCTGGCGCGTCTGCCGCTGTCCGACGTCAAGACCCAGACCGGCGTGCTGCTCGGCACGCCCAAGTACATGTCGCCGGAGCAGGTCGCGGGGCGCCCGGTCGATCACCGCTCCGATCTGTTCGCGCTCGGCGCCGTGCTCTACGAAATGATCGTCGGCCGCCCGCCGTTCTCCGGTGCCGATACCGCGCAGCTGATCCACCGCATCGCCACCGCGCCGCACGCCGCGCCCAGTCGCATCGTGTCGAGCGTGCCGCCGCTGCTCGACCTGATCGTCGCCCGCGCGCTGGAGAAGGACCCGTCCGTGCGCTACCAGAGCGCGCGTGAGATGGCGGCGGACCTGCATGCCTGTCTCGCGCAGCTGCCGGCGGATGCCGGACCGGCGGCTGGCGCGACGCCTTCCGCGGTCACGCATCCGGCCGCCGATCCTTCAGGGCCGGCCGACGCGACGCTGCGTCTGGCGGTCCACGGCGCCGAGCCGACCGAGGCGCTCACACGTGCGGATACCGGTTCGGCCACCGAGCGACTGCCGCTGCCGGCGCCGTCCGCCGCGGCGGAGTCCTGGCCGCTGTCGCCGCGCTTCGATTCCGCCGCCGCGATCCAGCGGCTGCGCCAGCCCTCCGGCGAGGACGCCGCGCTGCTGACGCGCGTGCCGCGCCCGCCCGGCGGCCTGGCGCGGATCGCGCGCGATCCGGACTGGCGGCTGGTCGCAGGGGTCATGGCCGTGTCGCTCGCCGTCGCGGCGCTCATCACGGTCCTCTGAAGCGTCGGGCGGCTGTCCCGCGGGCATCCTGCATTCGGGTGAGGCAGACTCACCAAGTGCCGCCATAAGGTGGCGGACAGGAAATTCCGGGAGAGCTCCGATGTCCGAGCCGGTACTGATCGAACGCCGCGGCGCAGTGCAGTGGATCATCATCAACCGCGAGGAGCGCCGCAACGCGCTCAACGAGCAGGTCGTGCGCACGATCGACCGCGGCATCGCCGAGGCGACCGCCGGCAACGAGGTGCGCGCGATCGTCATCACCGGCGCCGGCGACAAGGCCTTCTGCGCGGGCGCCGATCTGGCCAAGAACACGCAGGGCTTTGCGTTCGCCGTCGATTTCGCGCGGCCCAGGCACTACATCGTCGATCTGTTCAAGCGCCTGCAGGACTGCACGCTGCCGGTGATCGCGCGCGTCAACGGCCACGTCATGGCCGGCGGCTTCGGCCTGCTGTGCGCCTGCGACCTGGCCATCGCCGCCGACGACATCCGCATCGGCACGACCGAGTCGAAGATCGGCGTGACGCCGATGATGATCCTGCCGTACATGATGCGCGTGCTGCCGCCGCGCCGGCTGCAGGAGATGTGCATCACCGGCGAGCAGTTCACCGCGCAGGACGCGCTGGACTGGGGTGTCGTCAACTACGTCGTGCCGCGCGCCGAGCTCGATGCCAGGCTGGACTGGCTGCTGGCGCGCATCACCGACAAGTCACCGACGGCGATCCGCCTCGGCAAGCAGGCTTTCAACGCGACGCGCGACATGGCGCTGCGCGAGGCCCTGGAGTACGCGCAGGCGATGGTGCCGGTCATGTCGAGTACGCAGGACGCCAAGGAAGGCATGGCCGCCTTCCAGGAGAAGCGTCCGCCGAACTTCACCGGAAACTGAGATGAACGCGTCACGCGATGTCGTCCGCATCGGCTGCGGCGCCGGCTTCTGGGGCGATTCCGCGGAAGGCCCGAAGCAGCTGGTCGAATCGGGACAGATCGACTATCTCGTCCTCGACTACCTCGCCGAGATCACGATGTCGCTGCTGGCGCGCGCGCGTGCCAAGGATCCCAACGCGGGATTTGCGACCGATTTCCCCGGCGTCGTGGCCGCGCTGGCGCCGAAGTTGAAGGCCCGGGGCATCAAGGTCGTGACCAATGCCGGCGGAGTGAATCCGCAGGCCTGCAAGGCCGCGATCGAGGACAGGCTCACGGAGAAGGGCATCGACCTCAAGGTCTCGATCGTCACCGGCGACGATCTGCTGCCGCGCGCCGCCGAGTTCGCCGGCACGAAGGAGATGTTCAGCGGCACGGCGCTGCCCGAGAAGCTGTGGAGCATGAACGCCTATCTCGGCGCCTTCCCGATCGCGCAGGCACTCGACGGCGGCGCCGACATCGTGATCACCGGGCGCTGCGTCGATTCGGCGATCGTGCTCGGCGCGCTGATCCACGAGTTCGGCTGGAAGGCCGACGAGTTCGACAAGCTGTCCGCCGGCAGCCTCGCGGGACATGTCGTCGAATGCGGCGCGCAGGCCACCGGCGGCATCAGCACGGACTGGGACAAGGTCGCGGACGACTGGGACCGCATGGGCTTCCCGATCGCCGAGTGCCGGGCGGACGGCACCTTCGTCGTGACCAAGCCGGCCGGCACCGGCGGCCGCGTCGTGCCGGAGACCGTCGCCGAACAGATCGTTTACGAGATCGGCGATCCGTCCGCGTACCTGCTGCCGGACGTCAGCTGCGACTGGCGCGACGTCCGGCTCACGCAGGTCGGCGAGAACCGCGTCGAGGTCACCGGCGCCAAGGGCCGTGCGCCCACCGCCAGCTACAAGGTCTCGGCCACCTGGCAGGACGGCTTCCGCACGACCGGGACGATGATGATCGGCGGCGTCGATGCGGTGGCCAAGGCCGAGGCCGTGGCCCGTGCGATCCTCAAGCGCACGCGCCGCATGTTCGCCGAGCGCGGTCTCGCCGACTACACGCGCACCGACGTCGAGGTGCTGGGCAGCGAGGCGAACTGGGGTGCGAACGCCCGGCGTCGCGACACCCGCGAGGTGATCCTCAAGATCGCCGTCCAGCACGCCGACGGCAAGGCGCTGGACCTGTTCGGCCGCGAGTTCATTCCGCCGGCGACGGCGATGGCGCAGGGCATCACCGGATTCTCCGGCGGCCGTCCTGCGCCGACGCCGCTGGTGCGCCTGTTCTCCTGTCTGGTGCCGAAGAGCGCGGTGCCCGTCGAAGTCGATGGCCGGCCGTTTGCAGCGCCGGTGGTGATCTGCGGCGATGCCCGGTCGGCACCTGCGGTCGAGATCGCCGGCACGATGCCGACCGGCCCGACCCGGCAGGTCCCCCTGATCCGACTGGCCTACGGTCGTTCGGGCGACAAGGGCAATGCAGCGAACGTCGGCGTGCTCGCGCGCAAGCCCGAGTACCTGCCGTGGCTGCGCGCGCAGCTCACTGCGGACGCGGTGAAGCAGTACTTCGCGCACTTCGTGCAGGGCAAGGTCGAGCGCTTCGAACTGCCGGGTCTGAACGGCTTCAACTTCCTGATGCACGAGGCGCTGGGCGGCGGCGGCATGGCCAGCCTGCGCTATGACCCGCAGGGCAAGATGCTGGCGCAGATCCTGATGGACTTCCCGGTGACCGTGCCGGCGGATCTCGACTGAGCGCCGGTGGCTGCTGCGCGCAAGACCGTTCGCCTGCACGCGCCGCGCCTGGCGCGCGAGCAGCGCGTGGACGAGATCCTGGTCGCCGCGCGTGACCTGTTCTGCGAGAAGGGTTACGACGCGGCATCGGTCGCCGAGATCGCCGCGCGCATCGGCGTCGTCGAGGGACTGGTGTACAAGTATTTCTCGACCAAGCGCGAGCTGCTGCTGCAGGTGCTCGAACGCTGGTACGACGAGCTGTTCGGCGATACCGAGCGGGCGCTGTCCGGCATCGACGAGCCGCGCGAGCGCGTACGCGTGCTGGTGCGCCATCACCTGCGCGCCGTGCGCGACGACCCGCAGCTGTGCAAGCTGATGTTCCGCGAAGTGCAGGAAGTGACGAAGTATCACGGCTCCGCCCTGCACGCGCGCAATCGCCGCTACACGCAGTTCCTGGTCGATGAGATCGAGTCCGGACAGCGCGCCGGAGCATTTCGCGCGGACGTTCCGCCGCGGCTCTTTCGCGATCTGGTCTATGGCGGCATCGAGCACGCGACCTGGAACTACCTGCGCGGCCACGGCCGCCTCGACATCGACACGCTCGCCGAGCAGATCGCCTCTCTGCTGTGCGAGGGCCTGATACCGCGACCGCAAGGCTCGACCGCAGCACCCCGTAAGAAGACAGGATGAGTTCAGTCATGACGGTCAACCGACAAACCATCGACACGGTGCGCGCGCGTGTGCCGCACTGGCCTTTCTCCTCGGTCCTCGTCGCCAATCGCGGCGAGATCGCCGTGCGCGTGCTGCGCACCGTGCAGGCCCTCGGCCTGAAGGGCATCGTCGTCCATCACGCAGCGGATCGCAGCTCGCCGGCGGTGCGCATGGCCGACGCCGCGGTCGAGATCACCGGGGCGACCCCGGTCGCCGCCTATCTCGACGCTGCGCAGATCATCGCCGCCGCCAAGGCCAGCGGCGCCGGCGCGATCCATCCGGGTTACGGCTTCCTGTCCGAGAACCGGGCGTTCTGCGAGGCGGTCGAGGCCGCCGGCATCCGCTTCATCGGCCCGACGCCGGCCCAGATCGACCTGATGGGCGACAAGGTGCGCGCGCGCAACTTCGTCGAAAAGGCGGGATTCCCGGTCGCGCCGAGCGCGATCGAGGACGACGACCCGGCCAGCTTCATCGAGCGCGCGCGCAAGGTTGGCGCGCCGCTGCTGATCAAGCCGTCCGCCGGCGGCGGCGGCAAGGGCATGCGCATCGTGCGTGATCTCGCGCTGCTCGAAGCGGAGATCGAGCGCGCGCGCAGCGAGGGTCAGCGCTACTTCGGCGACGGCCGGCTCTACGTCGAGCGCTATGTCGAGAATCCCCGCCACATCGAGGTGCAGGTGCTCGGCGACGGCCAGGGCAGCGTCGTTCACGTCTTCGAGCGCGAGTGCTCGGTGCAGCGCCGCTTCCAGAAGATCGTCGAGGAGACGCCGTCACCGGCGCTCGACGACGCCAAGCGCCGCGAGATCTGCGAGACCGCCGCCGGCATCGCCCGCTCCTGCACCTATCGCAACGCCGGTACGGTCGAGTTCATCTTCGGCCAGAACGGCGAGTTCTACTTCCTGGAGATGAACACCCGCCTGCAGGTCGAGCATCCGGTCACCGAGCAGATCACCGGACTCGACCTGGTCCTCGAACAGCTCTGCGTCGCCGCCGGCGAGAAGCTGCCGTACCGGCAAGACGATATCCGCTCCCGCGGCCACTCGATCGAGTTCCGCATCTACGCCGAAGACCCGGCGCGCGGCTACACGCCGACGACCGGCCCGGTGCTGGTCTGGCAGCCGGCGCAGGGGGAGGGCATCCGCATGGACGCCGGCATCGTGCAGGGCGGCGAGGTCACGGCGAACTTCGATCCGATGCTGGCCAAGCTGATCGTCACCGGTTCCGACCGCGACGATGCGATCGCACGCGCCGACCGTGCGCTGCGCGATACGGTGCTGCTCGGCTGCAAGACCAACACCGCCTTCCTGCGCCGCCTGATCGCGCATCCGGCCTTCGTGTCCGGCGACGTGCACACCGGCTTTCTCGACGCCAATCCGCAGATCGCCGCCGATCCGCCGCTGACGCAGCACACACGCGACCGGCTGCTCGCCGTTGGCAGCCTGATGACGCGCCCGATGCGCGACGTCGCCGACAGCGTGCCGGACATGCACGCGGCAATGGGTGGGTGGAGGAACTGAGCGCCATGCATCACGCCTTCAAACTCGAAGATCAGGATCTCAACGTCGAGCTGTCGCGCGCCCGCGACGGCTATCGCGTGCACATCGGCGAGCGCGTGCTCGCGGTCGATCTGCGCACCGGCGCCGACGGCCGCGCGTGGCTGACCATCGACGGCGAGCACCACGAAGTCGTCGTGGCGACGCGCGGCGACGATGTCTTCGTGCATCTCGACGGCGCGGCGTACCAGCTGCGCTATCGCCATCCGCTCGACCGTCTCGCCGCCTCCCTGCACGGCGCCGCCGAGGACAGCGTGCGTGCGCCGATGCCGGGCAGCATCGTCGCCGTGCACGTCCGGCCGGGCGATGCGGTGACCAAGGGCCAGGTGCTGCTGGTGATGGAGAGCATGAAGATGGAGACCACCGTGACCGCGCCGCGCGACGGGGTGATCCAGACGGTCAAGTACGAAAAAGGCCAGACCTTCGACCGCGATGCCTTGCTGCTGTCCTTCGAACCTTCAGCGTAGGCGAGTTCGAGTGATCGCATTCCCCAATTGTCTTGAAAGTCGGCGCCAGGGACGGCGCCGGCTCGTATAGGACGTACACCGATGAAACGCATTGAATCCCGTCTCAACACGTCTTCCGCCGAGTTCCAGGCCAATGCCGCGCACAACCGGCGGCTCGCCGCGGAGTTCAAGGCGCGACAGCACCAGGCGCGGCATGACCGCCCGCACCGCGATCTCGAGCGCCTGAAGAGCCAGAACAAGATGTTCGTGCGCGAGCGCATCGAGCAGCTGCTCGACCCGGGCACGCCGTTCCTGGAACTGTCGTCGCTGGCGGCCAACGAGGCCTACGGTGGCGAGGTGCCCGGTGCGGGCTGCGTGACCGGCATCGGCATCGTCGCCGGGCGGGAGGTGGTCATCAACGCCGGCGACGCCTCGGTGAAGGGCGGTGCCTGGTATCCGCTGACGGTGAAGAAGACCGTGCGCGCGCTCGACATCGCCATCGAGAACCGCCTGCCGGTGGTGCACCTCTGCGACTCCGCCGGCGGCTTCCTGCCGCTGCAGGCGGAACTGTTCGCCGACAAGTACTACGCGGGTCGCATCTTCCGCAACCAGTGCATCCTGTCGAAGATGGGCGTGCAGCAGGTGGCCGTCGTGCTGGGCCACTGCACGGCCGGCGGCGCCTACGTGCCGGGTCTGTCGGACTACAACGTCATCGTGCGCGGCACCGGCGCGATCTTCCTCGCCGGCCCGCCGCTGGTGAAGGCCGCGACCGGCGAGGAGAACACCGTCGATGAGCTCGGCGGCTGCGACATGCACACCAGCGTGTCCGGCACCGCCGACTACCCGGCGTCGAGCGAGGAGGAAGCGATCGCAATCGCGCGCGACATCGTCGGCCAGTTCAAGCGCCCGGAGAAGACGCGCATCGAATGGCAGCCGCCGGAAGACCCGTACTACGACGCGTCCGAGCTGTACGGCATCCTGCCGCAGGACATCAAGCAGCAGTTCGACATGCACGAGGTCATCGCGCGCATCGTCGATGGCTCGCGCTTCCACGAATACCAGCCCAACTACGGCAAGACCCTGATCTGCGGCTACGCGCACCTCTGGGGCTACAAGGTCGGCATCCTCGCCAACAACGGCGTGCTGTTCAACGACAGCGCGCTCAAGGGCGCGCACTTCATCGAGCTGTGCAACCAGAACCGCACGCCGATCGTCTTTCTGCAGAACATCACCGGCTTCATGGTCGGCCGCGAGTACGAGCGCCGCGGCATCACCAAGGACGGTGCCAAGATGATCATGGCGGTGTCGTGTTCGGAAGTGCCCAAGTTCACCGTGATGTGCCACGGCTCCTTCGGCGCCGGCAACTACGGCATGTCCGGTCGTGCCTTCGACTCGCGCTTCCTGTTCAGCTGGCCGCAGTCGCAGATCAGCGTGATGGGCGCCGAGCAGGCCGCGAACACGCTCGCGGACGTCAAGATCCGCCAGCTGCAGCGTCAGGGCAAGAAGCTCGGCCAGGCCGAGATCGACGCGATCCGCGATCCGGTGCTCGGTGAGTTCAGGCGCAAGCAGTCGGCGTACTGGTCCACCTCCGAGATCTGGGACGATGGCATCCTCGATCCCGTCGATACGCGCAACGCGCTGGGCATTTCGATCTCGGCGGCGCTGAACACGCCGATCGGCGATCCGCGCTACGGCATCTTCCGCATGTGATCGCCGGTCCGGCGACCGCTCAAAGGACGCCGGGAATCACGGCGCGCCGCGCGGACGGGTAGTCGGGGAACTTCTCGCGGTACCAGCGGTGCGTGGACAGTGCGCGCGGCAGCAGGTTGGCCAGCGTCCACAGCACGAACACGACGCCGGCCGACGACCAGGTTGCAATGGCCCAGCCGGCCCAGATCAGGCATTCGCCGAAGTAGTTCGGGCAGCTGATCTTCTCGTAGAGCCAGCCGCGCGGGATCCGGTAACCGGTCTCGCCCGGCTTGCGCAGCGCGGCGAGCATGCGGTCGGCCTTGCGGTTGATGTGATAGCCCGCGACGAACAGCGCGGCGCCGGCCAGGAAGCGCGGATCGGTCAGCCAGCCGGCGCCATAGTCGGCGCGGACCTCGGTCCAGGACAGGATCGTCGCGTTGAGGAAGGAGATGCCCAGATTGGTGACGAAGGCCATGGCCGGGATCAGCAGCGGCGTCGTGTCGCCGGGGCGCACGCTGCGAATGAACGGATAGATGAAGCTGCGCTGGAAGTAGTGCGCCTGCCACATCAGCAGCAGCACCAGCGGCGCGGCATCGAACGCGCGTGCGCCGGCGAAGTAGATCAGCGCGAAGCCGATCGACGACGGTGCCTCCATCACGATCCACGACACGCGTGTCGGTACGCCCGGCCCCCACCACCACGCGAGCTGGTCGGCCTTGTGCTTGCCGTAGGCGGCCTTGACGAAGAACTGCAGCATGACGAACACGAACACCGACGCGGCGGCATAGCCGACCAGCAGACAGTCATGCCATTGCGCCACGCTCATCGCGCGGTCCTACAGATCCCAGTGCACGCCGGTCAGCCGTTCCGACGCGGCCCACAGCCCGGCGGCGAGACGCGGGTTGCGCGCGTAGGGGCTGACGTAGGCGCGCTTGGGGTGGCCGCGTGCCTCGAAGGGGCCGTCGGGGCCGTAGTACTCGCCGCCGCTGGCATCCGGCGCGGTGGCCGCGTACAGGCTCGGCAGCGCGCCCAGCTCGGCGGGCTGCGCGAACACGGCCGCGCCCAGTTTCGCCGCACGCGTCCACAGGCTGCGCAGCAGCGACGCCTGCGCGGCCTCGCCGCCGAAGAAGATGTTGGTGGCGGCATAGCCCGGATGCGCGGCGATGCTCTTGATGTCGAGGCCGGCGCGATCGACGCGGCGCTGCAGTTCCAGCGCGAACATCAGGTTGGCGAGCTTGGACTGCGCGTAGGCGCCAGCCTTGCTGTAGCGGCGCCGCTCCCAGTTGAGGTCGTCCAGCGGCATGCGCCCGGTCCAGTGCGCGAGGCTGGCGACCGACACGATGCGCGCGCCGGGCGCCGCGCGCAGGCGGTCCAGCAGCAGGCCGCCCAGCGCGAAGTGACCGAGGTGATTGGTGCCGAACAGCAGCTCGAAACCGTCCCCGGTGCGCAGCAGCGGCAGGCCCATCACGCCGGCGTTGTTGACGAGGATGTCGAGGCGCGGATGGCCGGCCCTGAACTGATCGGCGGCGCGGCGCACCGAGCCCAGATCCGACAGGTCCAGTTCCAGATATTCGAGTCGGGCTTCGGGTGTGCGCGCGCGGATCTGTGCGATCGCCGCGTCGGCCTTGGCCTGGCCACGGCAGGCGAGCACGACGCGCGCGCCGTGAGCGGCCAGCGCCTGAGCGGTCGCCAGGCCCAGGCCGCTGTTGGCACCGGTGACCAGGGCGGTCTTGCCGGAGAGATCGGGAATGTCGCGTTCGGTCCAGCGGGTCATGGCGGCGCCGTAGGTGTTCTTGTCGAGGCGCACAGTATGCGCCCGTCGTCGGCGCGGGCCCTCGTCCGGAAACGGGGTGCGCGGGGCCAACCGCCGCGTCACGCGATGATGGGGCGGATTTTCCCAAAGCCGCGGCCTGCGCCGGTCCCGGCGAGCGGTTAGGCTGCGCGGGGCGGATGTCCCGCCCGCGCGCGATGCGCGCGCCTTGCCCCTGTCGCGGAACCGGCTTCCATGAACCCAGCGGATCCCTTGAGCATGTCGGCAGCGCAGATGGCCGCGGCGCTGCGCGCCGGGACGATCACGTCGCGCGCGCTGGTCGATGCGCACGTCGCGCGCATCGAGGCGGTGAATCCGCGCATCAACGCCGTCGTGCAGACGCGTTACGAGGCGGCGCGCGCGGAGGCCGATGCCGCCGACCGGCGTCTGCGGCAGACCACCGACAAGTCGGCGCTGCCGCCGCTGCTCGGCGTGCCGTGCACGCTCAAGGAGAACTTCGCCTTCGCCGGCTATCCGCAGGTGTCGGGCCTGGTGGCGCGCCGGGCGGCGATCGCCGACCGTGACGCGCCCACCGTCGCACGCCTGCGTGCGGCCGGCGCGATTGCGCTGGGCTTCACCAACACGCCCGAGCTGTGCATGTGGATGGAGACGCACAACCGCGTCTATGGACGCACCGGCAACGCCTACGACGCGGCACACACGGCGGGCGGCTCCAGCGGCGGCGAGGGCGCGATCATCGGCGCCGGTGGCTCGCCGTTCGGCCTGGGCGCGGATGTCGGCGGTTCGATCCGCTTTCCCGCCTTCTTCAACGGCGTGTTCGGCCACAAGCCGACGCCGGGGATCGTGCCCAACACCGGCCAGCATCCGCTGCCGGAGGGCGCGATGAACCACAACTGCGTCACCGGCCCGATCGCGCGCCGCGCCGAGGACCTGTGGCCGCTGCTCAACATCCTGGCCGGCCCGGACGGTCAGGATCCAGTCTGCAGCGCCGGCGCGCTCAAGGGCGATCCGGCGCGCGTGCGCCTGGACCGGCTGCGCATCCTCTCGCTGCCCGACAACGGCCGTCGCCGCGTCGCCGGCGATCTGCGTGAAGCACAGCAGCGCGCGGCGAACTGGCTCGCTGCGCAGGGCCGCGGCCTGCACGTGCCGCGCCTGCGTCCGCTGCGCAGCAGTTTCGAGATCTGGTCGGCGCTGATGCAGGAGGCGCAGCCGCAGCCGTTCGCCGCGCAGCTCGGCCAGGGCCGGCGCATCCCGGTGCTACGCGAGTTCCTGAAATGGGGCGCCGGTGCGTCGGCGCACACCCTGCCGGCGCTGGTGCTGGCGGCGATCGAATCCCTGCCGATGCCGCATGGTCGCTACGCACGGCTGGGCCGCGAGCTGCGCGAGGCGCTGATCGACGCGATCGGCGACGACGGCGTGCTGCTGTTCCCGCCGTACACGCGCGCGGCGCCGCGTCACAACTGGCCGATGGCCACGCCCTTCGACTTCGCCTACTGCGGCATCTTCAACGTGCTCGGCTTCCCGGTCACGCAGGTGCCGCTGGGTCTCAACCGCCGCGGCCTACCGCTGGGTGTCCAGGTCGTCGGCATTCCGGGCAACGATGCCGTGACCATCGCGGTCGCGCAGGCGCTCGAAAAGCAGTTCGGCGGCTGGGTGATGCCGAACAGCCCGACGAGAGCCGAGTAAACCAACACCCGTCATGCCCGCGCAGGCGGGCATCCAGGGGTTCTCACGGTTTTCTGGATTCCCGCATGCGCGGGAATGACGTGAATCGTGGGGCAGTCTCGCACCATCGGACGAGGCGCGCGGACGTTGCGGCCGCGATGATCCGGGCATCGACCCGGGAACCGTCATGACCTCCTCCGCCTTCACGCCGGTGCGCATCGGACCGCTGACGCTGCGCAACCGCTTCATCAAGTCCGCGACCAACGAGGGCATGGCCAAGCACGGCGTGCCTTCGAAGCTGCTGGTCGAACACCATCGCAGCATGGCCGCCGGCGGCGCGGCGATGACCACGGTCGCGTACTGCGCGGTCGAGGCCGACGGCCGCACCTTCGAAGACCAGGTCACGCTCGACGACGCGAGCATTCCGCATCTGCGCGTGCTGACCGATGCGGTGCACCGCGAAGGCGGCGCGGCCTGCGCACAGATCACGCACGGTGGCGCCTTCACCTTCCTGCCGCAGTTGCGCAACACGAAGTATCCGCTGAGTGCGTCCGGCGGCTTCAACGCCGCCGGCGTGATCAGCGGGCGCCTGTTCAAGACGGCGATGACGCCGGCCGATCTCGACCGCATCGCCGGCGAGTTCGTCGCCGGCGCGCGGCGCGCGCGCGCGGCGGGGTTCGATGCGGTCGAGATCCACATGGGCCACGGCTACCTGCTCAGCCAGTTCATCTCGCCCAAGTACAACCGCCGCCGCGACGAGTACGGCGGCGCCGCCGCGCAGCGCGCGCGCTACCCGGCGCAGGTGCTGCGGCGCGTGCTCGACGCGGTCGGCAAGGAGCTGGCGGTGAGCTGCAAGATCTGCGTCACCGAAGGCTTCAAGGGCGGCGCGACGGCCGACGACGCTGTCGAGGTGGCGAAGGTGCTGGAACGCGAGGGCGCGCACCTGCTGGTGCTGTCCGGCGGCATGAACGTCGAGTCGCCGTGGGCGATCTTCGGCAGCAACATGCCGGCCGCCGCGGTCGAGACGATCCAGAACCCGGTGGTCAAGTTCGCGACGCGGCTGATGCGCATCTGGGAGCCGAAGATCGCCTTCCATGAGATGTACTTTCTCGAACACTCGCGCAAGGTCCGCGCCGCGGTGAAGCTGCCGCTGGCCTACCTGGGCGGCGCCAAGTCGCTCGCCGGCGTGCAGCAGGCGATGGACGAGGGTTTCGACTGCGTGGTGATGGGTCGCGCGCTGATCCACGATCCGGATCTGGTCAACAAGTTCCGTGACGGCCGCGCATCGGTGTCCGGCTGCACCGCCTGCAACGAGTGCGTGGTGTCGATGTACACGCCCGGCGGCACGCGCTGCGTGCTGCGGCCGGAGAACGACGTCAGGCTCAACCAGACCCCGGCGGCCGCATGAGCCATCTCGACTGGTGCCGTGAACACCTGCCGGACCTGACCGGCCGGCGCGCACTGGTCACCGGCGCGGCCAGCGGTTTGGGCTTCGAGACCGCGCGGGGCCTGGCCGCGCGCGGCGCCGAGGTGATTCTGGCCGACAGGAACGTCGCCGGCGGCCAGGCGGCCGCCGCACGCATCCGCGCCGAGGTGCCGGATGCGCGCGTCGCGTTCCGCGAACTCGATCTCGCGGACCTCGCCTTCGTGCGCCGCTGCGCCGAGGCCTTGCTGGCGGAGGGTCGTGCACTCGACATCCTCGTCAACAACGCCGGCATCCTGCCGCCGCTGGAACGGCGCACGACGAAAGACGGCTTCGAGCTCAAGTTCGGCATCAACGTGCTCGGTCACTTCGCGCTCGATGCGCAGCTCTGGCCCTTGCTGGAGCAGGCGCGCGCGCCGCGTGTGGTCTGGGTGTCGAGCCTGGTGCACCGCCACGGCACGCTCGACTTCGACGATCTCAACGCCGAGCGCCGCTACGACCCGCAGCGCGCCTACAACCAGGCCAAGCTCGCCTGCCTGGTGCTGGCGATGGAGCAGCAGGCGCGCGCGCAGGCCGCCGGCAGCGGCGTCGCCGTGCTCGCCGCGCATCCGGGTGTCGCGCGCACCTCGATCGGCGCGACGCGCGCGAGCGAGCAGCGCCGCAAGCTGCGCGACTACGCCGAGGCGCTGGCATTCCGCATCGCGATGCGCTGGTTCGGCCAGGACCAGGACCGCGGTGCGCGTCCGATCCTGTACGCGGCCGCCGCCGCCGAGGCGCGCGGTGGCGAGTTCTACGGTCCCGATGGCTTCGGCGAGATGGCCGGCGCGCCGCGGCGCGTGAAACTGTCGCAGCCGGCGCGGGACGCCGGTGTCCGGGGCCGACTCTGGGACGCCTGCGAGCGCATGACCGGGCTGCGCCACGGGTTCTGACCGCGTCGCAAAGGCCGTCGGATGCTTCCTCCGCGGGCCTGAACGGACGGACCTGGCCGACGTGCGGCCGGCGAGCTGCGGCGGGATTCCTTTACGGTATCCCTGCAAGCCACCGGGGGTCGGTTCTCGTCCATGTCCGTGTCCAATGTCACCCGCGTCCTCGAGACCGTCGCCGACGTGGCCGCGGAGCGCGACCTGGCCAATGTGCGGCGCAGCCTGCTGCAGTCGGTCGCCGAATTGCTGAACACCGACGGCGTCGCGTTCTGCTCGCTGTCCAGCGAGGAGAGCGAGCAGCGCGAAGCGCCGTTCCACATCCGCCTCAACCCTGACTCGCGGGCGCAGCTCGCCGAGGGCCAGCCGGTGCTGATCGAAGTGGATGCGGGCGCGCCGGTGCGCTTGTTTCCGGTGTCGCGCGATGAGGCGCTCGCGGTGCGCCTGATGGGCAGCGCTGCCAACGGCGACGAGGGCCGCGTGATCCAGGCCCTGGTGCGCCTGTATGTCAATTTCAAGGAACTGCTCGCTGCGTCCGAGCAGGACCGGCTGACCGGCCTGCTCAACCGGCGCAGTTTCGACGCGCAGCTCGCGCGCATCGCCGAGACGGTCATGCACGGGCAGCCGGTCGAGGCGCCCTGCGCCGAGTGCCCGGACGGCAAGTCGGTGCTGCACTACTGGCTGGCACTGCTGGACGTCGATCACTTCAAGTCGATCAACGACCGCTACGGGCATCTGTTCGGCGACGAGGTGCTGCTGCTGCTGGCGCGGCTGCTGCGCCAGTGCTTCCGCGGTGAGGATCGCTGCTTCCGCTACGGCGGCGAGGAGTTCGCGGTGATCCTCGCGCCGACCACGCAGCCGGGCGCGGTCAAGGCCCTGGAGCGGCTGCGCCGGCTGGTCGAGGTCTATGCGTTTCCGCGCATCGGCCAGGTGACGATCAGCGTCGGTTGCGCGGCGATGACGCCGGGGCTGGGCGCGATGGACGTGATCGACCGCGCCGACCGGGCCCTGTACGACGCCAAGAATGGCGGGCGCAACCGGCTGGTCTGTGCGCCGCTGCCCGGGACCGCGGGGGATGCGCCCGGGCAGCCTGCCTACGGCGAGGTCGAGCTGTTCTGACGCTTCTCAGGTCCGCGCGGCGAGCACGCAGACGCGATCGCCGCCCTTCGTGCGCGCGATCTCGCGCGTCGCGTCGAGGTCCTGCGTCCGGTACACCTGCGCTTCGCGGAATCCGGCCTGCGCCATCTTCGCGCAGGCATCGCCGGCATCGGCGAAGTGCACGTGCATGCGGCCGCGCACGAAGACCTGCAGGATCGCGCCGAAGGCGAGCATGCCGACATTGCGATTGTCGGACACGAAATAGGCGTCGGTCAGGTACAGCCCGTTCGGGAACTGCTTGAGCACGCGTGCAATGCGCCGCCACACGGCGCGCGCGGTACCGGGATCGAGATAGTTCATCAGACCTTCGGTGATGATCGCCGTACCCCGTTCCGGATCGAGCGTGCGCGACACGGCGGCCAGCGAGCGCGATCCCTTGTCGGCCAGCGCGTCGAGTTCGAGCACGCGATGGCGCTCACCGAGAAAACCGGCACGCTCCAGCAGCGTGCGCTTGGTCGCCGCCATCGCCGGCAGGTCGGTCTCGATGTAGGTGATGCGATCGCCGTAGCGCTGGCGCATGCGCCAGCCGCGGGCCGACAGGCCGGCGGCGATCTCGATCACCTGCGCGACCTGGCCGGCGTCGATCGCCTGCGCGAGCACCGCGTCGATGCCCTTGTGGCGCGCCAGCATCATCGCGTCCAGCGACACGCCGCTCAGGCGCTGCGTCAGCCTGGTCAGCAGGCCGAAGGCGCGGTCCAGGCGTTCGCCCTGCGGCGTGACGAAGGCCGGGTGCGACAGCCCGTGACGCACCCACATCTGGCCGGTGGCGTAGGCCGTGGGGCTGATGCGCTCGCTCGCTGGCTTGTCGCTCATGGCGCGGCGCGGGGTCAGACGCCCGGTGCGCCGGGGAAGCCGACGTAGTACTGGCCGGTGAGCATGCCGCCATCGACGGCGATCTCGGCGCCGCACAGGTAGGACGATTCGTCGCTGGCCAGGAACAGGTTGGTGTAGGCGACCTCGGACGGGTCGCCGACGCGCTGCAGCGGCACCATCGCATAGCGCTTGTTCACCTCGGCCTTGGGTTCGGCGTAGGGATTGCCCATCGCCGTGTCGATGCCGCCCGGATGCACCGAGTTCACGCGCACGCCCTTGTGGCCGAACTCCATCGCCGCGACCTTGGTGAAGCCGCGCACCGCCCACTTGCTCGCGCTGTAGGCGCCCAGGCCGTTCGCGGCCTTCATGCCGTCGGCCGACGAGATGTTGATGATCGAACCGCGGCCGCGCCGGATCATCTGCGCACCGACCAGCTTGGTGCCGAGGAAGCAGCCGACCAGGTTGATGCCGACGACGCGCTCGAACTCGGCCTTGTCCGTCTCGGCGATGGTCTTGAACAGCAGCACGCCGGCATTGTTGACGAGCACGTCGATCGGGCCATAGGCCTGGTTCGTGAAGTCGATCAGCAGGCGCCAGCCGCTCTCGTCGGTGACGTCGTGATGGACGAAGCGGGCGGCCGGGCCCAGCTCGGCGGCGAGCTTCGCGCCGTCGTCGTCGAGCACGTCGGCGATCACGACCTTCGCGCCTTCCGCGACGAACAGCCGCACCGTCGCCGCGCCCATGCCGCGCGCGCCGCCGGTGACGATGGCGACCTTGTCCTTGAGCCGGTTCATGTGATCCCCCGAACGTTGATGAAGCCGGGCCATCATGCCGCCGCGCGTCGTGGCCGGGTCTCGTCCTTACGGGTGATGTCGGCCCGCGCACGACGGAGTCCGATACGGAACCGCCGTCCGCCGGGGTGATGAGCGGCGCGGAACCCTCAGGGACCACACAGGAGTCGAAACGTGCGAAAGGAGAACATGCGCCGTTACGCGGCGCTGCTGCCGCTGCTGGCCGCGCTGCCGGCGATGGCGCAGGAAGCGGACAAGGCCGAACCGTCCACGGCGCTGGGCGACATCGAGGTGACCGCGCAGCGCAAGGTCGAGAAACTGCAGGACGTTCCGCTGGCTGTCACCGCTCTGCCCGAGGCGGAACTGGATGCGCGCGGCATCGACGACATCGGCGACCTCAACGCGCTTGCACCGGGCCTGCAGATCAGCAAGACGCCGTCGAACACGACGATCTCGCAGATCACCATCCGCGGTGTCAGCCAGATCAACCCGGCGATCTACTGGGATCCGGCGGTCGGCGTCTATGTCGATGGGGTTTACATCGGCAAGGCGCAGGGTTCGATCTTCAATCTGGTCGATCTGACGCGCGTCGAAGTGCTGCGCGGCCCGCAGGGCACGCTGTACGGGCGCAACACCCTGGCCGGCGCGATCAACCTGATCACGCGCGCGCCGACCGGCGAGTTCGGCGGCAGCGCCAGCCTGGAGATCGGCAACTACGATGCCCTCGTGCAACGCGCGTCGGTCGATCTGCCCAAGCTCGGCATCGCCAGCATTTCCGTCGGCGCGCGCAGCGAACAGCGCGACGGCTGGATCGACACCACGTCGGACAGCTCCACGCCCGAACTCAACAATCGCAGTAACCACGGCGTGCGCATCGCCGCCGACCTGGATTTCGCACCGAGTGTGCGCGGCGAGTACCGCTTCGACCAGTCGCGTGTCGATCAGACCAACAACTTCGATCAGCTGTACCGCATCGAGATTCCGTTCCTGCAGCCGTTCGCGTCGCGCCAGCGCAAGGAAAGCGCTTCGGTCGATGCCCCCTCGTTCGAGCGCTCGAAGGTGCAGGGTCATTCGTTCACGCTGAGCTGGGATCTCGCCGGCGGCCACACCCTCAAGTCGATCAGCGGCTACCGCCGCCTCGAATGGGACGATTCGCTCGATCTCGACGGATCGCCGCTGCCGGTGGTGTGGACACAGCGCTTCACCGACTACAAGCAGTTCTCGGAAGACCTGCAGCTGCTCGGCGGAGCCGGGCCGCTGAGCTACGTCGCCGGCATCTACTACTTCGGCGACGACGGCGACACCAACAATCCGCAGAACTTCTTCCAGCTCGATCCGGACAACGACGTTTATTTCGATTCGCGCTACGGCACCCAGACCTCGGCCTGGGCCGGCTACGGGCAGGTGGACTACAAGCCGATCGATCCGCTGACGCTGAGCGCCGGCGTGCGCTACACGCGCGAGAAGAAGCAGCTCGACCGCGCCTTCGGTCTGCGCGCCGATCCCGGCGACCCGTACTTCTATCTGATCCCGCAGGGCACGAACGCGCAGGACACGTTCGATGCGACCACACCGATGGCGTCCGTGGCCTGGCGCTTCAACGAGCAGGTCAACGTCTATTTCCGCTACGCGGAGGGCTTCAAGAGCGGCGGCTTCAACGGCGAGTACAGCGAGCTTCCGACCGGCGACGAGACACCCGAGGAGTTCGGCGCGCTGATCGCGCGCAACATCGCCGAGACCAAGACGCCGTACAGGCCGGAGAAGCAGCAGTCCTTCGAGCTGGGTGCGAAGACCAACTTCGCATCCGGCAAGGTCCTCCTCAACGCAGCGCTGTTCCACAACAAGCTCAAGGACTTCCAGGCGTCGATCTTCCTGGGCACCGGCGCGGCGGCGACGGTCGTGCGCAACGCCGGCAAGGCGACGATCCAGGGCGTCGAACTGGAAGCCGCGTTCATTCCGTTCGACGGCACGCAGCTGCGCCTGAACTATGCATACCTCGACCCCGAGTACGACGAGTTCACCGATGCGGGCATCAATGTCGCCTCCAACCGCGCCTTCGTGCACGCGCCGAAGAACAGTTTCAACGCGGTGATCGACAGCGAACTGCTGCGCCGCGACTGGGGCAAGCTGCGCGCGGTCGCGGATTACGTCTGGACCGACAGCTTCTACACCTATCCGTACCAGCTGACGCCGACCAATCCGTTCCTGCAGGTCGCGCGCGACACCAAGGTCGATGCGCACGGCATCCTCAACCTGCGCCTGGCGATCGCCGACATCCCGCTGGGCGGTCGCGGCAACGGCGAGCTGGCGCTGTGGTGCCGCAATGCGCTGGACGACGACACCGCCAACAACTTCATCGACTTCGGCCCGGTGTTCGGCAGTCTCACGGTCGCCAACTTCGAGGAGCCGCGCACCTTCGGCATCACCGGCATCGTGCGCTGGTAGCCCGCCGCAGCAGACGCGCGGGGCCGGCCGCCTGGCCGGTCCCGCACTGCGGCGCGACTTGACCTGCGTCAGTGGCGGCCGGCGCGACCCTGCGTACGCTGGCGCGGTTCTTCCGCATCGGGAGGCTGGTCATGAGAACGCTGACGATCATGCTGATGCTCGCGGGCAGTCTGACCGCCTGCGTCACCCAGGAGACGCACCGCCGCACCGAGTCGGCGCTCGCCGGCTGCCAGGCCGAACGGCAGGCCGCGTCGGAGACGGCGGCAAACTGCGCCGTGCGCTCCGCGGATCTGGACGAGCGGCTGCGCGGCTGCCAGGACGCGAGCGCGGTGCTGCGCGAACAGCTCGAACTGTGCCGCGCGCGCAACGTGCAGGCGCAGGCCACGGTCAGCGAACTGGACCGCCGCGCCGCCGAACTGCGCGAGGCCCTGCAGTCCGAGATCGCCGCCAAGAACGTCGAGATCGAGCAGCTGCGCGACCGTCTGTCGCTGCGCGTGCTCGACCGCATCCTGTTCCGCAGCGGCAGCGCCGAGATCCTGCCGGAAGGCCGCGCGGTGCTCGACAAGGTCGCCGCGGCGCTGGCCGCGGGCAGCGATACCATCCGCGTCGAAGGACACACGGACCGCGTGCCGATCGGTCCGGCGCTGCAGGCCCGCTACCCGACCAACTGGGAGCTGTCCACCGCGCGCGCCAGCAGTGTCGTGCGCTACTTTCAGGATCGTCATGCCATCGCGCCGACGCGCCTCGAAGCGGTCGGCTTCTCGATGTATCGCCCGGTGACCGACGGCACGAGCGCGGAAGAACTGCAACGCAACCGGCGGGTCGAGATCGTGCTGAGCGCAAAGCCGGACTGAGCGGCGTCGCCGGGATCGTCGTCAGGCCTCGTCGTCGGGCACGTCGGCTGCGGGGCCGAGCAGGCGTTCCGCGTCGCTGGCGGGCAGTTCCTGCACGGTCTTGAGCCGGCGCGTGATCGCGCGCGTGCGCACGCCGGTCGCGTCGAGCTGGTTGGTGGCCTCGTCAAGCTTCTTGCGCACCTTGTCCAGCACCTCGCCGAACTTGCCGAACTCGGTCTTGACCGCGCCCAGGACTTCCCAGACTTCGCTCGAACGCTTTTCCAGCGCCAGCGTGCGGAAGCCCATCTGCAGGCTGTTGAGGAAGGCGAGCAGGTTGGTCGGGCCGGTCACGGTGACGCGGTGTCTGCGCTGCAGATCCTCGAACAGGCCGGGCCGGCGCAGGATCTCCGCGTACAGGCCCTCGGTCGGCACGAACAGGATGCCGAAGTCGGTCGTGTGCGGCGGCGACAGGTATTTGTCGGCGATGCTCTGCGCCTCACCGCGGATGCGCTTTTCCAGTGCGACGGCGGCCGCTTCGGCCGCGACCGGGTCGGCGCGCTCCTGCGCGTCGATCAGGCGCTCGTAGTCCTCGCGCGGGAACTTGGCGTCGATCGGCAGCCACACCGGCTCGCCATCGCCGCCGCGGCCGGGCAGGCGGATCGCGAACTCGACGCGCTCGTTGCTGCCGGGCTTGGTGGACAGGTTGGCCGCGTACTGTTCCGGCGTCAGCACCTGTTCGAGCAGCGCGGCGAGCTGCACCTCGCCGAAGATGCCGCGCGACTTGACGTTGGTCAGCACGCGCTTGAGATCGCCGACGCCGGACGCCAGGTTCTGCATCTCGCCGAGGCCCTTGTGCACCTGCTCCAGCCGATCGCTGACCAGCTTGAAGGATTCGCCGAGGCGCTTCTCCAGCGTCTCGTGCAGCTTCTCGTCCACCGTGCGACGCATCTGCTCCAGCTTCTCGCTGTTCTCCTGGCGCAGCGTCTTGAGGCCTTCCTCGACGCTGGCGCGCAGGGCGGTCGCCTGCTGGGTCTGCGTTTCGCCGAACTTCGCCAGCGCTTCCGACTGGTCCTTGCGCCCGGCGCGCGCCTCGTCGAGAAATTGCTGGAGACGCGCGCCCAGCTCGCTGCGCTGTTGTGCGGACAGCTCGGCCTGGTCACGCCGCAGCTGCGCGGATTCGTCGCGGACGACGCGCTCAATGCGATCCAGCGCCAACTGCAGCGGTGCGAGCAGCTCGGACAAGTTGTGCAGGGGCGCGAACAGGCGTGCGCCGGCAAACGTACCAATCAGGGCGCCCAGCAGCGCGCCGAGGAGCGTAACGGCGAGCATCAGCAGGGTCGTGGTCATCCGCGGAGAATCAGACGTTCAGGAAGGGCGTGTCCAGTCCGAGCACGCGCGCGGCCTTGTTCAGACGCAGATCGAAGCAGGCGAAGCTGACGGGCCGCTGTGTGTCGCGCGCCAGTGAGGCGCAGGCAGCGAGTTGCACGGCGTCGTAACCGCGAAGTGCGAAGTTGTCGGCGTAGTCGGCAGCCCGTTCGACGACCGATTGGGACACGTCCTCGACGAGGTAGTGTGGCCAGTCGTCGGCGAGTGCGCGGGCAGCCAGGGCGAGAGTCTGCCGATCCATCGGCCGTTCGCGGGCCAGGCGTGCAAAAGCCGCGTGCGCCTCCGCCCAGGCAATGCGGCAAACCGCCAGCATATCGGCCTGCGTCGCCATGTCGCGCATGGGCGGGCTGTGGGGCTCGTCGATATAGAGCTTCAGCAGCGCCGATGTGTCGCAGTAGACAATCACTGCGGGCCGCGATCCTCGATCACGATGTCGGAGAGGCTGGGGCCGCCGGGGCTTAGGCGCAGTGCCGCACCCTTGGGTTTGCCGCCGCTCCAGGTGGCTTTGCCCTCGGCGATCAGGCGGGCCACCGCCTCGTCGAGCGAGCCGGTGCCCGTGGCTTCCGGCACGCCGACCAGCCGCGCGACGACGCGGCGGTGCGACGTGATCTCCACGGGTCGGCCACGGCGCGCCTCGGCCAGATAGTGCGAAAGCCGGGCCTTCAGTTCATGAATCGGGACCTGTTTAGCGTCCATATATGACCCAAATATACTCGGAAACCCGCACAATTATGGTCATATTCAAGCGGCCCGGCAAGTTGCTACTCCACGATCGCCGGATGCGCCTGCGTCGGGCCGCCGAGCATCGGCCGGTGCGAGGGCGGCTGGCGGCCTTCGTCGGTGATGCCGTACTCCTGCGCCAGTTCGGCGCCGATCAGCACCTGCCCGGACTTGTCCATGCGCTTCGGATCGTTGTAGAGCGCGGCGAGCAGGTGGCCGGTGAACTCCGGCGTCTCGGCGATCTCCCAGAAGCCGGCGTACTTCTGTGGCTCGGCATCCATCACGCGCTTGGTGCGGTCGGTGCGCAGCATGCCCATCCAGATCGACACCGCGGCGACGTTGTGGGCCTTGAGATCCACGCCCATGTCCTTGGCGAACTTGTCCACGCCGACCTTCTGCGCGCCGTAGGCCGGGCCGTGCATGTAGCAGCTGGCGCCGAAGCTCGACGTGAACGCGATCAGGCCGTTCTTGCGCGCGACCATCAGCGGCGCCGCGTACCAGCTGGCGACATAGGCCGAGCGCAGGCCGACGTCGAGGATGTCGACCAGTTCCAGCGGCTTCTGCCAGAAGCCGCCCTTCTCGATGAGCTGGTCATGCAGGAAGGTGGCGTTGTTGACGAGGATGTCGAGGCGGCCCTGCTCCTTCTGCACGCGTTCGAACAGCGCCTTCACGTCGCCGTCCTTCGCGTGATCGACCGCGACGGCGATGCCCGTGCCGCCGGCCTTGGTGACGGCGTCCGCGGTGGCGGCGATCGTGCCGGGCAGCGCGGCGTCGCCCTCCTTGAGCGAGCGGCCGGTCACGTACACGGTCGCGCCGTGCGCGCCCAGCGCGATGGCGATGCCCTTGCCCGCGCCGCGCGATGCGCCGGTGACCACGGCGACGACACCTTTCAGATCTGCACTCATCTCGCACTCTCCCGTATCTGTTCCCCTCTCCCCTCGCGGGAGCGGGCGCTATTTCCGCAGCTTGAACTTCATCACCTTGCCCGACGGATTGGTCGGCAGGCTGGCGACGAACTCGACGAAACGCGGCACCTTGTAGTTGGCCATCTGCTCGCGGCACCAGGCGATCAGCGACTTTTCGTCCAGCGTCTGGCCGGGCCGCAGCACGACGTAGGACTTGCCGACTTCGCCCATGCGCGCGTCCGGCACGCCGATGACGGCGACCTGCGCGATCGCCGGGTGCGCGGCCATCATGCGCTCGATCTCGGCCGGATAGCAGTTGAAGCCGCCGGTGATGTACAGGTCCTTGAGGCGGTCGGTGATCCTGAGATAGCCGCGCGCATCGAGCACGCCGACGTCGCCGGTGTGCAGCCAGCCGTCCGCGTCGATCGCCTCGCGCGTCGCCGCCTCGTCGTCGAGATAACCCTGCATGACGTTGTAGCCACGCACGACGATCTCGCCGGATTCGCCGGGCGCGACGGGCCTGCCGTCGGCACCGAACACGGCGAGCTCGATGCCGGGAATCGCCTTGCCGGAGGTCAGCGCGATCGTCTCCGCGTCGTCGCCGGCATCGCACAGCGAGACCACGCCGCAGGTCTCGGTCAGGCCGTAGCCGGTCAGCACGACCTTGAAGCCGAGTTCGGCGCGGATGCGCTCGATCAGGCTCGGCGCGATCGCCGCGGCGCCGGTGATCGTCGCGCGCAGCGAGGACAGGTTCGTCGTCGCACGCGCCGGATCATTCAGCAGCGATATGAACAGCGTCGGCGGTCCCGGCAGCACCGAGATGCGGTCGCGCTCGATGCGCTGGAGGATCGCCGCGGCGTCGAACACCGCGTGCGGCAGGATCGTCAGGCCGGCGAGCAGGCCGGCGAGCCAGCCGACCTTGTAGCCGAAGGCGTGAAAGAACGGGTTGGCGATCAGGTAGCGGTCGTCTGGATTGAGGCCGACGCACTTCGACCATTCGGCGATCACGCGCAGGTTCTGCGCGTGGTTGGTGACCACGCCCTTGGGCAGGCCGGTCGTGCCCGAGGTGAACAGGATGTCCATGCGGTCGGCCGGCTGCACCGCGGCGGCGCGTTCGAGCACGTGCTCGGTCTTCTCGGCATCGGCGCGCGCCATGAACGCGCGCCAGCCCAGATCCTTCTCCATCGCTTCGCCGATGACGACGGCGTGTTGCAGCGACTTCGGCCAGTGCTGCGCGAGCAGGGTCGGGAAGTGCTGGCCGAGGAACTGCCCGGCGCAGAACAGCACGCGCGCGCCGCTCTTCTCCAGGATGTAGCCCGCCTCCTGGCCTTTCATGCGCGTGTTCACCGGCACCAGCACGCCACCGATCGAGTGGATCGCCAGACCGGCGACGATCCACTCGATGCTGTTCGGCGCCCAGATCGCGACGCGGTCGCCGTGCTTCACGCCCAGACTCAGCAGCGCGCGCGCCGCGTAGATGCGCAGCTGGTCCAGCTCCGCATACGACAGTTCCGTGCCGTCCTCGCCGACGACGGCCGTGCGCGCCGCGTGGCGGCGGACGGACTCAGCAAACGCGGCAGGAACGGTGTCGGTCATGGATCACGCTGGTTTTGAATCCCCGGGCCATGGATGGCCCGGTTTTTTACAGGACGTACATACGCGGATTGATCGCGTAGCGATCAATCCGCCCACATCAGATAGCCGTTGTCGATGCGCATCTCCGCACCGTTGATGAAGCGCGATTCGTCGGAGGCGAGGAACAGCACCAGGTTGGCGATGTCCTGCGGCTGCGCGAAGCGCGCCTGCAGCTGCTTGGGATCCTTCTCGCGGATGTAGGCCTGCGACGCGGGCACGCCGTGATCGTTCTTGTGCAGGTTGAAGACCATCGGCGTGGCGATGCCGTCCGGGTGGATCGAGTTGCAGCGGATCTTGTAGAGCTGCGCGCGGCAGTGCGCGGCGACGCTGCGCGTCAGGCCGGCGACTGCGGCCTTCGACGCGCTGTACGCGCAGAAGCCGGACACGCCGCCGATGCCGGCCATCGACGACATGTTGATGATCGATCCGCTCGGACGTTCCTTCATCGCCGCGAGACCGTACTTGCAGCCGAGGAAGTAGCCGTCGGAATTGATGCGCTGGATCTTCTGCCACAGCGCCAGCGTCGTGTCCTCGATCGTCGCCTGCGCGAGGATCGCGGCGTTGTTGACCAGCACATCGACGCCGCCAAAGACTTCCTTGGTGGTGCCGATGACCCTGACCCAGTCCTCCTCGGAGGCGATGTCGTGCTTGAGGAACAGGGCCTGCTCGGCGCCGATCTGCTGGGCGACTGCCCGGCCGGCTTCCTCGTTGACGTCGGTCAGCACGACCTTCGCGCCTTCGCGCGCGAGGAGGATCGCGTCCTCCTTGCCGACGCCGCTGGCCGCGCCGGTGACGATCGCGACCTTGTTCTGCACTCTGTTGCCCATCGTTTACTCCGAAACGCTCAAAGTCGAAGACGTCATTCCCGCGGAAGCGGGAATCCAGGCGAACGAGACATGCCGCTGGATGCCTGTCTGCGCGGGCATGACGGTGAAGGGGTGAGCCTCGTGTGGGTTCATGCCGTGTGACTCTTGCCGGCTGTCACAGCGGCCAGTTGCCGCCCGGCGCGGCGCCCCGACCATAGGCAGTCGGCCAGCGACAGACCGCTGACGTAGCGGTTCGAAGCGACGCCGACGGCATTGCGCCCTGCGGCGTAGAGGCCGGCAATCGGCTGGCCGCGCTCGTCGAGCACCGCGCCGCTGGTCTCGTCCACGCGCAGGCCGCCGAGCGTGATCGCCGGACAGGGAAAGGTCGTGCTGTTCGCCGAGATGTCGAAGGCGTAGTACGGCGCGTCCTTCAGCGGCGCGCGCATCGCATCGGCCTTGCCCAGCGGGTCCGCGCGCTGCTCGTCGATCGCGGCGTTGTAGTCCTCGACGCTGGCGCGCAGCGCATCCGCCGGCATGCCGATCTTTGTCGCCAGTGCATCCAGCGTCTTCGCGCGCGGCGCGAACAGCATCAGGAAGAAGGCCGGCACGCTCTGGAAGAACCACAGGCCGCCGAACAGGGCCTCGCGCATCGCCGTGCGGCGCAGCGCGCGGTCGAGGATCAGCCAGCCGCGGCCGCCGTGGTCCTCGCACATCTCGACGCCGAGCCTGGCGCCATAGACCTGCTCGTTGCAGAAGCGCCGGCCCTGTTGATCGACGACGATGCCCTTGGGCCAGGCGGTCGGCGGATTGATGAAGCGCCAGGCCGAGACCGTGTTCATGCGCGCGGCGACGCCGCCGACGGTCTGGCCCAGGCGGATGCCGCTGCCGTCGCAGCCGGTGGCGCCCAGGCGCATCGTCTGCGCGTACTTGGGCGCGTAGCGCGCGACCATCTCGCGGTTGAAGATGAAACCGCCGGCCGCGAGCACGACGCCACGCGCCGTGCGCACGCGCATCGGTTTGGCCTCGGCCAGTTCCAGCGCCAGCGCCTGCGCACGCAGGCGGTCGGCCCAGTTCTGCGCGATGTTGTGGACCGCTTCGGCGCGGCGCATCAGCTTCTGGTGCCGGCGCGCGGCCTCGGAGCCGGGTTCGAGCTGCCAGACCTCGGCGCCGACCACCGCGCCGTCGGCATCGACGATCAGCCGCCGCACGGCCGACTGCGCCATCACCGGGATTTCCAGCTGCGCGGCGCGTTTCCGGAGCAGCTCGAACAGCACCTTGCCGGACATCCAGCTGCCGCGCGTGCGGTGACCGCGCGGCGCCGGCGGCGCGTGTTCCGCGTAGGCGGGTACGGCTTCGTTGCCGGAGTAGTACAGATAGATGCCGTCCTTGGGATACGAGGTCTTCGGTGGCGGTTCGCTGGAGCGGAAGTCGCAGCCGATCGACTCCAGCCACTCGATCAGGCCGCGGCTGTCCTCGCAGAACCGGCGCAGGGTCGGCTCGCTGACGGCGTCGCCGGTCTCCTGGCGCAGATAGCGAAACATCGCGTCCGGCGTGTCCTCGTAACCGGCATTGCGCTGGTGCGGCGTGCCGCCGCCGGCATAGACCACGCCGCCGCTCTTGGTCGTCGCGCCGCCGCCCTCGAAGCGGTCGGCGATGACCACGTGCGCGCCGCCTTCCTTCGCGGTGATCGCCGCCGCGGCGCCGGCGGCACCGAAGCCGACGACCAGCACGTCGCAGCGCGCGTCCCAGCGGGCCTTCTCGGCGTCGTCCACGCGCAGCGGCGGGTCCACCGGCAGCACGCCGTCGGTCACGGGTGCGGATCGGTGCAACGCGAGTTCGGCGGCGGATGCGGACATGGACGGACGCGGCGGCGGGAATGCTGCTCGATTATTTGTATCGGCTTCGCAAATGCTTCGTCCGTCTTGATTAGAGCGGGCGATGCCTCAGCGGGCGGCGTCGGTCAGGCCGCAGGCGCCCTCGAAGTAGTCGATGTACCAGCGTGCCGTTTCGAGATCGAAGCGGACCGCCTCGCCGGCGAACACGTCGGCGATGTCGAGCGCAGGCGCGGCCAGCAGCGGCACCAGCGCGGCGGCGTCGAGCCCGGCGAGCGCACCGACGTGGCCGGCCTCGGCGCGGCGCAGCACCGTGACGCGGGCGATGCCGTCGCCGCCGGCATAGCGGATCGTGCGCTGGGTGCCGCCGGCGCCGTCCCAGTCCGGCGATCGCGGCTGGCCGCGCGCATCGTGGAAGCTCAGCGTCGCCTGCAACCCGCCGCCGCGCGCGCAGCGCACGACCAGCCGGTAACGGGCGCCGCCCGCGGCGCGGGCCGAGCAGGCCAGCAGATGCGCCTGCGTGCGGCCGTACCAGTTCATCTCCGTGTCGGCCGCGCAGACCGTGGGAATGTCGTCGAGCGCCGCCGCCGGGACGCGGTTGAGGCGATGCCAGGCCGACCAGCTGGCGACGACGACCAGGAGCGCTGTCGCGACCAGCAGGGCGCGCAGCAGCGCCCGGCCGCGCGGCGTGAACTCGTCGCTCTCCTGAAGGGGCGCCTGCGGCGTCGGCGTGGGGGACTGCGCGGCTTCGGGCGCCTTGTGCGGCATCGCCGGGCTGGCCATCATCGCGGCGACATCGGGCGCGACTTCGGCGTCCTCGGCGATGTCGCATTCCAGGCCATGCGCGTAGAGCGCCATCACCAGGCGCTTGGCCGCGTCGAGCGGTTCGCCGTGGATCAGCAGCACGCGGCGGTGATCGAGGAAGTGTCCGAGCCGCTCGTCGTCCGCGTGCGGGAACAGGCGGCGCAGCAGCGCCATGCGCGATTCCGCACCGGCTTCATTGAGCCAGATGCCGGTGAAGTACACGGAATACGTGGGCTCGGGCATCACGGCTCCTGCGGGTGCGCATTCGGCGCGGCGGCTTCATCATCGCGCACGCCTGCGGCTGCTGCCAGCCGTCACTCAGCCCACCGCGAGGTGCCGGGCGACGCGCCGGCCGGAGAACACGCAGTCCGCGTAGGACAGGCCGCTGACGTAGATGTTCGAGCACAGGCCGATCGCGTTGCGGCCGGCAGCATAGAGCCCGGCGATCGGCGCGCCGGATTCGTCCAGCACCTGCCCGCTGGATTCATCGACCCGCAGGCCGCCGACGGTCATCGTCGCCATCGGCAGCAGCCTGCTGTCGATCGAGGCGTCGATCGCGTAGTACGGCCCATCGCCGATCGACGCCATCTCGTCGGCGCGCTTCTCGAAGGCATCGACGATCTCGCCGCGCGCAGCGCGGTTGTAGGTCTCCACCGTTGTGCGCAGCGTCGGCGCGTCGAAGCCGATCTTGGCCGCGAGCGCATCCAGCGTCGGCGCCTTGACCGCGTTGAACAGCAGGTTGAGCACGGCGACGTCACGCTGGAACGGCACGATCCGCGGGTCGCGCGCCTGCGCGAAGGCGTCGGCGCGCAGCTTCGCGTCGAGCAGGATCCAGGCCTTGCCGTCCTGCTTCTCGACGATGGCGTCGCCCAGCGAGGCGCCGTACAGGGTTTCGTTGACGAAGCGCTCGCCGCGGCGGTTGACCAGCAGGCCCTGCGCCCAGGCCTTGGGCGGATTGATGAAGCGCCAGGCGCTGATGCGTTCCATCAGGCCCAGCGCGCCGCCGGCGGACGCGCCGAGCACGATGCCGGCGCCCATGTCGCCGAGCGTGCCGTTGGGCAGGCCGGCGACGTACTTCGGTGCGTAGTGCCGCACCATCGCCGGGTTCATGATGAAGCCGCCGGCCGACAGCAGCACGCCGCGGCGCGCGCGGATCCAGCGCGACCGGCGGTGATCGCGTTCGATGCGCTGCGCACGCTGCAGGTACCAGCGGCCGACCGCGTAGGTCAGCGACGACAGCGGAAAGCTCGGCGGCAGCGCCGCGATCCAGGTCGCCGCGCGTGTGATGAAATGCCCGAAGCGCTGCGCCTCGCGGCTGCCGGCCGGGATCTGCAGCACGCGCACGCCGACGATGCGGCCGTTTGCATCGACGGCCAGCTGTCGCGCCTCCGCGTACTTGTGGAAGCGCAGCCCGCGCTCGAGCGCCGATTCGCGCAGCGGGTCGTAGATCGCACCGCCCAGGCCCCAGGCCTTCTTGCCGTTCGTCGTGTAACCGCGATGGCCACGCGCCGCGGGTTTCGCGTGCTTCGCGTAGGGCGCGGCGAGCGAGCTGTCCGGGTGGTAGAGGAAGCAGTCCAGCGGCGGATACGAGGTCTTCTCCTTCCACACCTTGCTGTTGAGCTTCGCGCCGTGTTCGAGCAGCCAGTCCACCGTCTCGACGCTTTCCTCGCAGAACCGGCGCAGTGTCGCATCGGACACGACGTCGCCGACTTCGAGCTTCATGTACTTGTACATCTCCTCGACGCTGTCGTCCTCGCCGGCCTCGCGCTGGATGCGCGTGCCGCCGCCGGCGTAGAACACGCCGCCGTTGGCGCGCGTCGAACCGCCGCCGTCGTGGCGATCGACCGCGACCACCTCCAGCCCGCGCTCGACGGCTTCGAGTGCCGCCGCGACCCCGGCGCCGCCGAGGCCGACGACGACCAGGTCCGCGGATTCGGACCAGTCGAAACGCTCGACATCCGCGACGCGCTGCGGCGGCTCGATGTCCAGTCCCCACTGCTGCCAGTCGCGCGCTTGCAGGCCCATGTGCTCCCCCCGTCGTCTGCGTCGGCGAGAGGCAAGCTTCGGGGTTGGGTTCCAGATACGGCATCCCCTATGCGGACGAGGGATGCAGCGTGAGCGGCGAACGTCGCTCACCCGGACGGATGAAGATGCTGGAAGGGGGGCTCCGGATAATCCGCACCGTCACTCCCAACCCCGGGCACTCCTCATGAAAATCCAGGCGCTGGCCTATGTGGTCGCCGAATCCACCGACGTCGCCCGCTGGAAGCAGTACGCCGAGCAGGTACTGGGCGCGGCGACCGCCCTGGCGGCCGGCGGCGCGCTCCACGTCAAGCTCGACGAGCGTGCGCAGCGCATGATCGCGGTGCCCGGCGCGGCCGATCGCTACCTCGCGTCCGGATGGGAAGTCGCCGACGCGCAGGCCTACGCCGACACCGTCGCGGCGCTGAAGAAGGCGGGCGTCGAGGTGCAGGACGGCAGCGAGGCGGAGCGCAGGCTGCGCGGCTTCGAGAAGATGGCGGTGTTCACCGATCCGTCCGGCAACCGCCACGAGCTGGTGCAGGGTTATGTCGGCGGGATCGCGCCGTTCAAGTCGCCTATCGGCGTGCAGGGTTTCAAGACCGGCGCGCAGGGCATGGGCCACACGGTGCTGCCGGCGGCGCAGAACTTCGACGCGACGCTCAAGCTGTTCCGCGACGTGCTCGGCTTCGGCCTGTCGGACGTCTTCAACTTCCAGCCGGGTCCGGACGCGCCGGTGATCCGCATCTACTTCCTGCACGCGGCGAGCGGGCGCCACCACAGCCTCGCGCTCGCCGAGATGCCGAATCCGGCCGGCTGCGTGCACATCATGGTCGAGGTCAACTCGATGACCGACGTCGGCCTCGCGCACGACCGCCGCGTCAAGCACGGCGTCAAGCTGATGGCGACGCTGGGCGAGCACGAGAACGACCGCATGACCTCGTTCTACATGCTCACGCCCGGCAATTTCGCGCTCGAGTACGGCTGGGGCGGCATCAGCGTCGATCCGCAGACCTGGAAGACCACCGAGACCAAACAGGTCTCGATCTGGGGCCACGACTTCTCGGTCGGCTTCCAATGATCGCGCCGTCCATCATCGTCATTCCCGCGCAAGCGGGAATCCAGTGCGGCGGAGCGCGCGCTGCGCTGGCTGTGGATGTCCGCCTTCGCGGGCATGACGGCGCTCACTCGCCGTCAGTCACGAGCGGCAAGCAGGCATGACATTCAATAAACAGATGACCGCCGCCGACGTCGTCGCGCAGCTGCGCGACGGCATGACCATCGGCATCGGCGGCTGGGGCCCGCGGCGCAAGCCGATGGCACTCGTGCGCGAGATCCTGCGTTCCCCGCTCAAGGACCTGACGATCGTCGGCTACGGCGGCACCGACATGGGCATGCTGTGCGCGGCCGGCAAGGTCAGGAAGCTGATCTACGCCTTCGTGTCGCTCGATTTCATTCCGCTGGAGCCGTTCTTCCGCAAGGCGCGCGAGGCCGGCAGCATCCAGGGCACCGAGCTCGACGAGGGCCTGCTGCACTGGGGTCTGCGCGCGGCGGCGATGCGCATCCCGTTCCTGCCCACGCGCGTCGGTCTGGCGACCGACCAGCTCGGCAAGGTTTTCCCGGACCTGCGCACGGTGAAGTCGCCCTACGACGACGGTGAAGTCTTGCTGGCGATGCCGGCGATCCCGCTCGACGTCGCGCTGCTGCACGTGCACAGCGCCGACCGGCTCGGCAACCTGCGCCTGTACGCGCCGGACCCGTTCTTCGACGAGCTGTTCGCACGCGCGGCGCAAGCCTGCTACGTCAGCTGCGAGATGTTGGCCGACCGCATCGCCAGCGACGAGGTCGATGCGCGCTTCAATCTGGTCGAGCGCAACCTCGTCAACGGTGTCGTGCACATACCGGGCGGCGCGCACCCGACGTCGAACGTGGACCTGCGTGGTGGCGGCTACGGCTGGGACGCCGCGCACCTGAAGCGCTACTGCGACGCGGCCGAGGCCGAGAACGGCTGGGCGCAGTATGCAGAGGAATTCCTGTCCGGCGACGAAGCGGCGTACCAGAAGGCGGTCGGCGGACTCGACAAGATCGTGGCGCTGCCGCGGCAGGTGTTCTGATCATGAGCACGACCCAAGCAAGCAACGACTTCACGCTGGCCGAACTGCTGATCTGCGCCTGCGCCGAGGTCTGGCGCGGCGACGGCGAGGTGCTGGCCACCGGCATCGGCATCATCCCGCGCCTCGCGCAGGGTCTGGCCAAGCTCACGCACAACCCGGCGCTGATGATCACCGACGGCGAGGCCTACCTGACCGAGGAGCCGGTGGCGCTCGGCGCCAAGAATCACGAAGGCCGCGCGTATGCCGGCTGGATGCCGTATTCGCGCGTGTTCGACAACGTCTGGGGCGGTCGCCGCCATGCGCTGGTCGGCCCGGTGCAGGTCGATCGCTGGGGCCAGGCCAACATCTCCTGCATCGGCGACTTCGCCAGACCCAAGCGCCAGCTGCTCGGCCTGCGCGGCTTCCCCGGCAACAGCATCAATCACACGAACTCGTTCTTCGTGCCCAATCACGGGCCGCGCGTGTTCGTCGACAAGGAAGTGGACGTGGTCTGCTCGGTCGGCTACCGCAAGGAGCGCTGGCCGGAAGGCGTGAAGAACGACTACATGCGCATTCACCACATCATCACCGATCTGTGCGTGATGGACTTCGGTGGTCCCGACCATGCGATCCGCGTGGTCAGCGTGCATCCGGGCGTGAGCTTCGAGGAGGTGCAGTCCGCCACCGGCTTCCCCTTGCTGAAGGCGCCGGAGCTGCGCGAGACCGCGCACCCGACTGCAGAGCAGCTGGCGATCATCCGCCGGCTGGATCCCAAGGACCTGCGCGCCAAGCAGATCAAGGACAACCCGCCGGGCATCCGGAGCCGGTCGTGATGGCGATGCATCTCCAGTCCTCGTCATCCCCGCGCAGGCGGGGATCCAGCGCCGTTGGGCGCAACTGGATTCCCGCGTTCGCGGGAATGACGGTGCTCTGATGGACCACCCTACCGTCATGCAACCCGCGCTGCCGGGCTGGTTCACGCTGGACCTCGTCCGCCCGCAGCTGCTGGGCACGCGCTGCACGTCCTGCGGCACCTATTACTTCCCCCGGCAGACCACTTTCTGTCGCAACCCGGATTGCGCCGGCGAGACCTTCGAGGAAGTGCCGCTGTCGCGCACTGGCACGCTGTGGTCGTACACCAATGCCGCCTACGCGCCACCCGAGCCGTACATCGCGAAAGAACCCTACGAACCGTTCGGCATCGCCGCGGTGGAGCTGGAACGCGAGCGCATGATCGTGCTCGGCCAGCTGGCACGCGGCGTGGATCTGGCGACGCTTACGGTCGGCCAGCGCATGGAGCTGGCGCTCGAGCCGCTCGACGACGGCAAGTACACGTGGAAATGGAAGCCGATCGCATGAGCAAGGACATCGCCATCCTCGGCGTCGGCATGCACGCGGACGAACATGCGGCTGCAGGCCGCGCTTCTGCCCCTCGCCCGTGTAAGGGAGAGGGGAGGGTCGCCGACGGAGTCGGTGGCGGGGTGAGGGCGGATGCATGAGCACGACACGTGACATTGCGGTGCTCGGTGTGGGCATGCATCCGTGGGGCAAGTGGGGCCGGAACTTCGTCGAATACGGCGTGAAAGCCGCGCGCGACGCGCTCGCCGACGCCGGCGTGCGCTGGCGCGACGTGCAGTTCGTGTCCGGCGCCGCGACCATCCGCAATGGCTATCCCGGCCAGGTCGCCGGCGCGACCTTCGCGCAGGCGCTGGGCTGGCAGGGTGCGCAGGTCAACACGTCCTACGCCGCCTGCGCGTCGGGTTCGCAGGCGCTCGCGGCGGCGCGTTCGAAGATCCTCTCCGGCGAGTGCGAGGTCGCGCTCGTCGTCGGCGCCGACACCACGCCCAAGGGCTTCCTCAAGCCGCAGCCCGGCGACCGCCCGGACGATCCGGACTGGGTGCGCTTCCGCATCGGCATCACCAATCCGACCTATTTCGCGCTGTACGCGCGCCGGCGCATGGCGCTGTACGGCGACACGCCGGACGACTTCGCGCGGGTCAAGATCAAGAACGCAGAGCACGGTGCCGAGAATCCGAATGCGCGCTACCGCAAGAAGTTCAGCGCCGCCGACGTCGCCGCCTCGCCGATGGTCGCCGACCCGCTGCGGCTGATGGACATCTGCGCAACCTCGGACGGCGGCGCGGCGATCGTCGTCTCCAGCCTCACGTACGCGAAGAAGATCGGCAAGGGCAACGCGCCGCGCATCCGCGCGATCTCGACGGTGACGCCGACCTTCGCGTCGGCGCTGGTCGAGATGCCGGACATCGCCACCGACTCCGCGGTCGCCGCGCCGCCGCAGTCGTTCCGCGCCGCGCTGCCGAAGAAGGCCTACGAGGAAGCCGCGGTCGATCCGAAGGACGTGAGCGTTGCCGAGGTCTATGACCTGTCCACCGCGCTGGAACTGGACTGGATCGAGGACCTGCAGCTGTGCGCGCGCGGCGAAGCCGCGAGCCTGCTGCGCAGTGGCGCGACGAAGGTTGGCGGACGCATCCCGGTGAATCCGTCCGGCGGCCTGGCGTGCTTCGGCGAGGCGGTGCCGGCACAGGCGCTGGCACAGGTCTGCGAGCTGACCTGGCAGCTGCGCGGCCAGGCCGGCAGCCGCCAGGTCGCGAACGCGAAGGTCGGCATCACCGCCAACCAGGGCCTGTTCGGTCACGGCTCGTCGGTGATCGTCACGTGCTAGACCTCGGCGCCGGAATGTCCCGAGCAACGTCGTCCGCGCTCGCCGGGAGGGGTGCATGAGCCTGCACACCGAACTGACGCGCCTGCTCGGCTGCCGCTACCCGATCGTGCAGACCGCGATGGGCTGGGTGGCGGATGCGAAGCTCGTCGCCGCGACGTCGAACGCCGGGGCGTTTGGCTTCCTCGCCGCCGCGACGATGTCCACCGCGCAGCTGGAGCAGGCGATCGCCGACCTGCGCGCCGCGACGACAGCGAACTTCGGCGTGAATTTCCACATGTTCCAGCCGAACGCGCAGGACGTCATCGAGCTGTGCCTGAAGAACAGGGACCGCGTGCGCGCCGTGTCCTACGGCCGCGGCCCGGACGCGAAGACGATCAGGCGCTTCAAGGACGCCGGCATCCTGTGCATGCCGACCGTCGGCGCGCTCAAGCATGCGCTCAAGGCGGTCGAGCTGGGCGCCGACATCATCACCGTGCAGGGCGCGGAGGGCGGCGGTCACACCGGCTCGGTGCCGACCACGCTGCTGCTGCCGCAGGTGCTGGACGCGGTGAAGGTGCCGGTCGTCGCCGCCGGTGGTTTCCACAGTGGACGCGGCCTCGCCGGTGCGCTGGCCTTCGGCGCCGCCGGCATCGCGATGGGCACGCGCTTCCTGATGACCGCCGAATCGCCGGTGCCGAGGGCCACGCTGCAGAAGTACATCGACGTGAAGGAGCCGGCGCAGATCCGCGCGTCCACCGCGGTCGATGGCATGCCGCAGCGCATGATCGACAATCCCTTCCTGCTCAGGCTGGAGAGCGGGGGCCTGGTGCATCGCCTGTTCGTCGCGCTGAGCAGCGCGTGGAAGTGGCGCGCGCACACCGGCATGTCGATCGGCCACATGGTCAAGACCTTCTTCGCCGCGCTGCGCGAAGGAGATTCGGCGATCCAGACGATGATGGCCGCGAACGCCCCCGTGCTGATCCAGCGCGCGATGGTCGAAGGCAAGCCCGACGAGGGCGTGCTGCCGTCCGGCCAGGTCGCCGCGGTGATCGGTACGCTGCCCAGCGTCAAGGATCTCATCGACGGGATCGTCAACGAGGCGGAAGCGCGCCTTGCGGCGCTCGCCCCCTGTATCTCACTGGACACGACGGCATGAGCAAAGGATTCACGACCACCATCGCCGACGGCATCGCCGAGCTGGTGATCGACCGCCCCCCGGTCAACGCGCTCGACGACGCCGGCTGGCATGCGCTCGCCGACGAGATCGAGCGTCTCGGCCGTGACCCGGCCGCGCGCGTGATCGTGCTGCGTGCCGAGGGCCGTGGTTTCTGCGCCGGTGTGGATATCAAGGAACTCGACAAGCACCCGGAGAAGATCGTCTCGGTCAACGCCGGCAACTACCGCAGCTTCAAGGCGGTGCATCGCAACCCGCTGCCAGTGATCGTCGCGGTGCATGGCTTCGTGCTCGGCGGCGGCATCGGTCTCGCCGGTGCGGCGGACGTCGTCGTCGCCGCCGAGGACGCGAGCTTCGGCGTGCCCGAGGTCGATCGCGGCGCGATGGGCGGCGGCGCGCACCTGCAGCGCCTGTTCCCGGTGCAGAAGGTGCGCATGATGTATTTCACCGGCGAGCCGATCACCGCGGCCGAGGCCCATCGCCTCGGCGCCATTGAAACCGTGGTTCCGCGCGCGCAGCTGCGCGACGCGGCACTGGCCATCGCGCGCAAGATCGCGGCGAAGAGTCCGGCGATGATCCGGCTGGCCAAGGAATCGCTCAACGGCATCGAGGACGGCAACCTCGAGGACAAGTACCGCTGGGAGCAGGGCTTCACGCTGCAGGCCTACTCGGAGAAGGACTCCGCCGAAACGCGCCGCGCGTTCGTAGAAAAGCGCGACGCAAAGTTCTGAAAGTTTGCGTGCACGACATGAGACCGCTGAGCGTATCCCGGTGCTGTCATCCCCGCGAAGGCGGGGATCCAGTGTCGAGGCGCACACCGGTGATTGATTCGCTGGATTCCCGCTTTCGCGGGAACGACGGATTCGCGATATGAGACTCGAATACACCGAGCGACAAAAACAGTTCCGCGCCGAAGTGCGCGAATGGCTCGCGGCCAACGTACCCACGGAGCCGCTGCCGAGCTTCGACACGAAGGAAGGCTTCGAGCTGCACCGCGCCTGGGAGCGCAAGCTGTCGGAGCGCGGCTTCTCGGCGGTGACCTGGCCCAAGGAACTCGGCGGCCGCGGCTGCGACCTGATCGAGTGGCTGATCTTCGAGGAGGAGTACTGGCGCGCCGGCGCGCCGCTGCGCGTCAACCAGAACGGCGTGTTCCTGCTCGCGCCGACGCTGATGGAGTACGGCACGCCAGAGCAGAAGCAGCGCTTCCTGCCGCGCATGGCCACCGCCGAGGACATCTGGGCGCAGGGCTGGTCGGAGCCGGGTGCCGGCTCCGACATGGCGGCGATCCGCAGCAAGGCGATCCGCCAGAACGGCCACTACGTGATCAACGGCCAGAAGACCTGGTCCACGCGCGCGGTCTATGCCGACTGGCTGTTCGGCCTGTTCCGCAGCGATCCGGATTCGCAGCGCCACCACGGTCTGACCTTCCTGCTGCTGCCGCTGAACACGCCGGGCATCACGATCCGTCCGATCAAGCAACTCAACGGCCTGACCGGATTCGCCGAGATCTTCTTCGACGACGTCAAGGTACCGGTCGAGAACCGTCTCGGCGACGAGGGCGCCGGCTGGAACATCGCGATGGCGACCGCCGGGTTCGAGCGCGGCCTGATGCTGCGCTCGCCGGCGCGTTTCCAGCAGACCGCGAGGCAGCTGGTCGATCTCTACCTCAAGCACCGCGACGAGGCCGACGCCGATCCGTCGATCCGCGATGCGGTGATGAAGAGCTGGGCCGGCGCCGAGGCCTACGCGCTGGCGACCTACCGCACTGCCTGCCGTCTCGCCAAGGGCGGTCACATCGGCGCCGAGGCGAGCACCAACAAGATCTTCTGGTCGGAGCTGGACCTGTTGATGCACGAGACCGCGATGGCGATCCTCGGCGCGCGCGCCGAGCTGATGCCCCATGCGCCGGACGCCGGCGACGTCGGCCACTGGCTCGACGGTTTCCTGTTCGCGCAGGCCGGCCCGATCTACGCCGGCACCAACGAGATCCAGCGCAACATCATTGCCGAGCGCATGCTCGGACTTCCGCGAGCCTGACGATGGATTTCACCTTCGAAGAACAACAGCTCGCGTTCCGTGACGCGATCCGCAAGTTCCTGATGGTCGAGGCGGCGCCGGAGATGCTGCGCGAGATCTGGGAGACCGAGACCGGCCGCTCCGGCGAACTACGCGCCAAGCTCGCCGACCAGGGACTCACCGCGCTGTCGGTGCCGGAGGCGTTCGGCGGCATCAACCTGGGCGATCTCGACTGGGTTCTGGTGCAGCAGGAACTCGGCTACTTCGCGATTCCCGACTCGCTGTCGGCGACTGCGTACCTCGCGGTGTACCTGCTCAATCATCTGCCGGCCGATCTCGCGCTCAAGCGCGAATGGCTGCCGCGGATCGCGGCCGGCAAGGCGCGCGTCGCCGTGGGCCATCCGATCAATCCGCTGGTCGCCGACGCCAGGAACGCAGACCTGCTGCTGCTGTGCCACGACGACGAGGTGCACGCGCTGCGCCCGGACCAGGTGCGGCTGCGCCTGAACCCGAGCATCGACCAGTCGCGCCGGCTCTACAAGGTCGAGTGGAGTCCGTCGGCCGAGACGCGCATCTGCAACGCCAATGCCGGCCGCAAGCTGTGGGCCGGCGTGATCGATCGCGCCGGCGCCGCGATCAGCGCGCAGCTGCTGGGCCTGGCCCAGCGCATGCTCGACCTCGGCGTCGATCATGCCGCGCAGCGCAAGCAGTTCGGCAAGCCGGTCGGCAGCTTCCAGGCGGTCAAGCACCACATGGCCGACGTCGCCGTGAAGATCGAGTTCGCCGAGCCGGTGGTGCACCGCGCCGCCTACGCGCTCGCGCATAACAGGCCGCAGGCGTCGGTGTACGTGTCCCAGGCGCGCCTGGCGGCCGGCGAGGCGGCGCTGCTCGCCGCGCGCAAGAGCATCCAGGTCCACGGCGCGATGGGCTACACCTGGGAAGCCGACCTGCAGATGTTCATGAAGCGCGCCTGGGCGCTGGACGCGACCTGGGGCGACCGCAAGTATCACAAGACGCGCGTGGCGGACTTCCTGTTCGCGCCGGGCGCCGTGCTCGGACCGGGCGAAACCTTTTCGTGAGACGTGAGAGGTGAGACGTGAGACGATCGTTCTCCTCACGTTTCACCCCTCACGTCTCACGCCTCACGGAGTTACAAATGGCTGAAGCCTTCATCGTCGATTGCCTGCGCACCCCCACCGGCAAGCGCAAGGGCAGTCTCGCGCATCTGCACGGCGCCGATCTCGGCGCGCACGTGCTCAAGACCCTGGTCGCGCGCAACGCGATTCCGGCCGAGGACTACGACGACGTGATCTTCGGTTGCCTCGACGCGATCGGTCCGCTGGCCGGCAACATCGCGCGCACGTCGTGGCTCGCGGCCGGCCTGCCGTTGCACGTGCCGGGCGTCACCATCGACCGTCAGTGCGGTTCGTCGCAGCAGGCCGTGCACTTCGCCGCGCAGGCGGTGATGTCCGGCACGCAGGATGTCGTCGTCGCCGGCGGCGTGCAGACGATGACGCAAATCCCGATCTCCTCGGCGATGATCGCGGCCAAGCCGCTGGGCTTCGCCGACCCGTTCTCCGGATCGACCGGCTGGAAGCAGCGTTTCGGCGACACGCCGGTGTCGCAGTTCCACGGCGCGCAGCTGATCGCGGACAAGTGGAAGCTGTCGCGCGAGGAGATGGAGGTGTTCTCGCTGGAATCGCACCGCCGTGCGCACCGCGCTCAGCAGGAAGGCCGCTTCGACCGCGAACTCGTCGAGATCGCGGGTCTGAAGCAGGACGAGACGGTGCGCGACACCTCGTTGGAACAGATGGCCAAGCTCGAACCCCTCGGGCCGGGCATGAGCATCACCGCCGGCGTGTCGAGCCAGACCGGCGACGCGTCGTCGGCGATGCTGATCGTGTCCGAAGCGGCGCTGAAGAAGTACAAGCTCAAGCCACGCGCGCGCATCCACCACATCAGCGTCTATGCCGACGATCCGATCTTCATGCTCACCGCGCCGATCCCGGCGACGAAGATGGCGATGAAGAAGGCCGGCATGAAGCTGGAGGACATCGACCTCGTCGAGATAAACGAGGCCTTTGCGCCGGTGGTGATGGCCTGGCTCAAGGAAACCGGCTATCCGCACGCCAGGACCAACGTCAATGGTGGCGCGATCGCGCTGGCGCATCCCCTGGGCGCGACCGGCACCAAGCTGATGACCACGCTGCTGCACGAGCTGGAGCGCACCAAGGGCCGCTATGGCCTGCAGACCATGTGCGAAGGCGGCGGCGTCGCCAACGTGACGATCATCGAACGGCTGTAGAGCCGTCATCCCCGCGCAGGCGGGGATCCAGCTCGGCTGATTACGGCGAACATCCTGGATTCCCGCTTGCGCGGGAATGACGAAGGCAATGGAGGCAATAGTGGGCATCTGCAACAACCGCAACATCATCATCACCGGCGCCGGCGGCGGCCTCGGTCGCGCCTACGCCATCGCGCTCGCAGTGGAGGGCGCGGGTGTGATCGTGAACGACATCCGCCGCGAGGCCGCGGAAGCGGTCGTCGCCGAGATCAGGGCCGCGGGCGGCAAGGCCATCGCCAACAGCGACGACATCACCTCGATGACCGGCGCCGCGGCGATCGTGAAGGCGGGCATCGACGCCTTCGGCGACGTGCACGGCGTCGTCAACAACGCCGGCATCGTGCGCGACCGCATGTTCGCGTCGATGAGCGAGGAAGAGTGGGATCTCGTCATCAAGGTTCATCTCAAGGGCCACTTCTGCATCGCCAACACGCTGGTGAAGCACTGGCGCGACCAGGTCAAGGCCGGCGCCAAGGTCGATGCACGCATCATCAACACCAGCTCCGGCGCCGGTCTGCAGGGCAACATCGGCCAGAGCAACTACTCGGCGGCCAAGGGTGGCATCGCCTCGCTGACGCTGGTGCAGGCCGCCGAACTGGGCCGCTACGGCATCACCGCCAATGCGCTGGCCCCGGCCGCGCGCACGAGCATGACCGAAGGCCCGTTCGGCGCGATGATGAAGAAACCGGAGGATGGCAGCTTCGATCACTACGCGCCCGAGAACGTCGCGCCGCTGGTCGTCTGGCTGTGCAGCCCGCTGTCCGCGCACGTCAGCGGCAAGGTGTTCGAGGTCGAAGGCGGCAAGCTGTCGATCGCCACCGGCTGGAAGACCGGCCCGATCCGCGACAAGAAGGCACGCTGGAATCCCGCCGAGCTGACCGACGTCGTCGATACGCTGATCGCCGAGTCGCCGAAACCGCAGAAGGTGTACGGCACCTGATGGGGGGCCAGGAGCCGGTGGTGCCGGTGGCCACCGACGTGGCCGCCTACCGCTTCTGGATCGACGAGCATGTCCGCTTCGACGATCTGGACATGCTCGGCCACGTCAACAACAAGTCCTTCACGACCTACGCCGAAAGCGGCCGCGCGGCCTTCCTGCGCCACACCGGACTGTGGCGGCCCGGCGCCGCGCCGGTGAACGTCATCGCGCGTCTCGAAGTGGATTACCTGCGCGAGCTGCACTATCCCGCCGACGTGCGCGTCGGCGTGCGCGTGCTCAGGATCGGACGCAGCTCCTTCACGCTCGGTCTGGGCATGTTCTCCGACGGCCATTGCGTCGCCACCGCGGCGACCGTGCTCGTGCACATCGACCCGGTCACGCGCAGGAGCGTCGAACTCGACGCCGACGCGCGCGCGCGGCTGGAAGAGTGGATCGCGCCGTCCGCGTGAATGTCGCGGCGCCCATGGCTGCTGGGCGCTACTGGTACGCCAGTGACGCATAGTACGCCAATGGCGTACTACCAGTCTTTGATCTTCATCGAGTCGTCGTTGTTCACGCGACAGGTGCTGGCGCTGCTGCCCGACGATGATTACGTGAAACTCCAGAAGGCGCTGACCCGTCACTACCGATGCCGGCGACCTGATCCAGGGAACCGGCGGGCTGCGCAAGCTACGCTGGAAGCGCCCCGGCACTGGCAAGAGCGGCGGCGTCCGGGTGATCTGTTACTGGCTCTCTGCCGACAACCAGATCCGTCTGCTCATGATGTACTCCAAATCCGTGAAGGACGATCTGAGCGCAGACCGAGAAGGCTGCTTTGCGGAAGATTGTGGAGAAGTGGAATGGCTAGGAAGAACAATCGTTTCTTCGAGGAACTGCTCGCCAGCGTGCAGGGGATGGACGAGATCGTGCGCGGCGAGAAAGCGCCATCGCGCGAGTTCAGCGTGGACGCCGACAGCGTACGTGCCGTGCGCGAGGCCACGGGCCTTTCACAGGCTCAGTTCGCACGCCTGATCGAGGTGCAGATCGGGACGCTGCGTAACTGGGAACAGGGCCGCCGCAACCCGACTGGCCCTGCACGCGCACTGATCAAGGCGCTGAAGGCCCGGCCCAAGGCGGTGATGGAAGCACTGCAGGAAGCGTAGCGCCGTAGGCGCAAGCTCGTCATTGCGAGCCGCGCAGCGGCGAAGCAATCCAGGGACGCGCGAGCCAAAGTCTGGATTGCTTCGTCGCCTCCGGCTTGTCGCAATGACGTGTATGAAGGGAGCGGCCCCCGGCCGCGATTTCTCGAGCACGTAGCGGCCGGTCCAGACGTGGCGTCAGCGCGGAATCAACTCCCCATACCGCTGCACGAACGCCGCCGGCTCATCGCTGTCCCACGGTTGAAATCCCGGCTTGAAGTAGTGCCAGATCAACCCATACATGCTGCCCATGATCCCGGTCGGCCCCCACACCTCGCGGAACACGCGCCAGCGCGTGCGCCAGGTCCGCAGGCCGTCGGTCTTGAGCAGGTAGCGGTAGCGCGCCTGCACGTGCAGGTAGATGTCGAGCAGCTCCAGCAGCATCGTCAGGCAGCGGCGGATGTAGCCGCCGCCCGCCGCCTGGTACAGGTCGAAGCACACTGCCTTGTGCTCGCACTCCTCGAGCGCGTGCCAGGCCAGCACGTCGCGCGCGGGGCGCTCTGCCTTGTCGATCAGATCGGGGCGCCTGTCGAACAGCAGCTTCGCGATCGATGCCGTGATGTGCTCCGCCGCTGCCGTCATCGCCAGCCGCGTCAGCGCGCCGATGTGCTCGCGCGACCATAGCCGCAGCTTCTTCATCTGCGCCTCGTACTCGGGCATGCGCGTGTAGCCGATGTTGACCAGCGCCATGCACCAGTCCTCGTGCGTGCTGCCATGGCGCGCCTCCTGGCGGATGAAGGCGTCGAGATCGCGGTCCAGCGCTGGCGGCAGCTTCGCCGGATCGACCATCGCGCGCACGTCGCGCGCGCTGTCGATGAAGAAGCGCTCGCCCTCCGGAAACGTCGCCTGCAGTGCATTGACGAAATGCGTCAGCACCGGATCGCCGCCCAACCAGTAGCGCTGGCGCTGCATCAGCGTACGCAGATCCACCTGCGGCTGGCGCGGAATGATCCGCAGGTCGTTGGGGCGTTTGTACATCCGTTCACTCCGTGAATCGGCCAGTGCCTGATCTTACGCGCTTGCACCCGTAGTGGACCGAGCCGTGCCCGGGACAATAGTAAGGAGTGAGCGACCCATCGACTCGTCGATTGCGAGGAGCCCCATGGTTTCCGTGGGTCGACGAAGCAATCCAGCCGATATGGTGCATAACGCGTCACTGGATCGCCGCGGCCGCTACGCAGTCTCGCGATGACCGGCTTGTCAGGTTCCCAACTCCAGCACGCGTAAGCCGGGGATGCGAGCGAACTCCTTCACGTTGGCGGTCAGAACCCCCAGGCCGTGCTGGACCGCAGTGGCGGCGATCAGCATGTCGTGTGCGCCCACCGTGACGCCGCGCGGTATCGCTGCGAGAAGCTGTGCATGGACTCTTGCCGTCTCCAGGTCGAACGGCAGCACCGGAACAGCGCCGAGAATGGCCTCGACCCACGCCGAACGGCGGACCCGACGCGCGTCCGTGTCGGCGCGATGCACGCCAATCAGCAGTTCGGATGCGCTGATGGCCGCCAGGTAAGCGTCCCCTTCGTCCTCCCACCTCGACCAGTCCGGCGCTCGCCCGCGTCGCTCGGCGCGAATCAATACGTTGGTATCGAGCAGAAGCGACATGCGCCACCGTCAGCGCCAGCGATCGCGCGGTGCGCGTAGCCGTTTGCGCTCGGCGGCGATGTCCCTTTCGAGGCGCGCGCTGTCGCCCGGTTCCAGCGGCGGAAGCTGCGCCAGCAGTTCGGAGAGCTCCTTCACGCTGATCGAGCGGGGCGCGGTACGGGCCGGCACCAGCCGCGCGACGACCGAACGTCCCCGCTTGATGTCGTAGCGCGCGCCGTGATGGCTGACGTTGTCCAGCACATCGGAAAAGCGGCGGGCCGCTTCGGTTGCCGTGAGAAGTTTTCTGGTCATTGGTACAGCTCGTATAACGGGAATCAGATTATCAGACTAAAGCAATAGGGTATCGAGATGGCGCATGCGCAGCTTCGATGTGGGGCAAATACCCCCTCCCCAATTGGGGGTATCGCCGCCGGTCCGGGCTTGGCAAAAAGCCGGACCACCAAGGGAGCGAATCTGTGCGGGTTGCTGCGCCGTGACCGACGCGCGCCTGCCGTGCGGAGATGTGCTTGCGCATGCCATAGTCCGTGTGTGTAGACTCGAATCACCAACAGCTGCTCGTTCGCACCGAGGGGGCTCGCAGCGCGCGTGGCAAACAAGGCACACACAGACGTGCCGTCCGGGACAGCAGCCAACGAGTCGCGTCGGTGGATCTTCGGTCGTGCGGTGGTCGACGAGCGCACGCTCGAGCTGCTGGTCGACGGCACGGAAGTCGAGATCGAACGCAAGCCGTTCGAGGTGCTGCGCTTCCTGCTGCAGCACGCCGGCGAAGTCGTGACCAAGGAAGAACTGTTGTCCGGCGTCTGGCCTGGGCGCTTTCTCTCCGACACGGTGCTGGCCAAGGCCATCGGCCGTCTGCGCGAGGTGCTCGACGACACCGACCAGAGCATCATCAGGACCGTCCACGGCTACGGCTACCGGTTCGTCGCTCCGCTGCGCATCGAAGTGCAGCACGCGCATGAAACGGCGCACTTCGACTTCAAGGAGGGCGACCACCCGCCCGAACGCCCGCTGTGGAGCCTGGTGCGCCGCCTGGGCAGCGGCGGTCATGGCGAGGCCTGGCTGGGCCGGCACGACAAGACGCGCGAGCAACGCGTCTTCAAGTTCGCGATCGACGAGCGTTCGCTGGCCGCGCTCAAGCGCGAGGTGACGCTGTTCCGGTTTCTCAACGACAGCATCGGCGAGCGCGCCCGCATCGTGCCGGTAATGGACTGGAACCTGGAGCAGCCGCCCTGCTTCATCGAGAGCGAGTACATCGCCGGCGGCAGCCTGGTCGAATGGGCCGAGCACAACGGCGGCCTCGCCGGGATTCCGCTTGCCACGCGCCTGAACATCGCCACGCAGATCGCCGAGGCCGTCGCCGCCGTGCACTCGGTCGGCGTGCTGCACAAGGATCTCAAGCCCTCCAACGTCCTTATCTCCGCCGTTTCCCCTCTCCCGCAAGCGGGAGAGGGCCAGGGAGAGGGCGCGCGCAGCGCGGACACCAAGCTCCGCGTCCTTCTCGCGGACTTCGGCAGCGGCGGCGTGCTCAACCCGCGCCGGCTCGAAGAGCTGGGCATCACGCGCATGGGATTCACGCGCACAGTCGCCGCCAACACCGCCAGCACGGGCGGCACGCCGCTGTACCTGGCGCCCGAGCTGCTCGCCGGCCAGCCGTCGACGATCAAGGCCGACATCTACGCGCTGGGCGTGATGCTGTACCAACTGGTCGTCGGCGAATTCCGCAAAGTCATGTCGCCGGGCTGGGAACACGAAGTCGACGACGAGCTGCTGCGCGCCGACATCGCGCAGGCGGCCGAAGGCGACGTGACGCGGCGCATGGGCAGCGCCGCCGAACTCGCGCAGCGCCTGCGCACTCTGGGTGAGCGCCGCGCGCATCTGCAGGCCGAGCGCAGCGCGCAGGCGCGGCTCGAACGCGCGCGCCTCGCCGAAGTGAAGCAGCGCGCCCGCCGCGCGTGGATGCTGGCCGCCGGCCTCGTCCTGGCCATCGGCGCGGGCGTCAGCACGGCGCTCTATCTCGATGCCCGCAAGTCGCGTGACGAGGCGGTAAAGGCGGCGGCGGCCAGCCAGGCGGTTGCGGACTTTCTGAGCAAGGACATGTTCGCGGTGGTGTCGACCAAGCCGCTGCGCGATTTGACGGTACAGGAACTGCTCGAGGCGGCTTCCAAGAACCTGGCCGCACGTGAACCGGACATGCCCGAGGCCGCGGCGCAGATTCATGCGGCGCTGGGCGACGCGTTCTGGAAGATGGAGCGCCCGGAGGCCGCGGAGGCACAACTGGATGCGGCGCTCGACTGGTATCTCAAATCGGGCGCCGCTGCTTCCGATTCCGCGCTTGCCGCCGCCGTCCAATTGGCTACCGTCAAATTGGCCCTGGGCTCCTTAGGTGTTTCGCTGCAGCAGCTTGAGCAGGTATTGGCAGAAGGCAGCAAGCACCGGGGGCCAGATGATGGGCGGGTCATGACACTTGCCCAACAGATCGCCTGGGCGAGGTTTCATCTCGGCGACTGGCGTCGCGCTGAAAGCGATCTGGCCGACCTGGTCGAGCGTGCCCAGCACGCGACCGTGCCGGACAAGGCCTTTATCGGCACAACGCAGATGCAACGCGGCTACGTGCTGGTTTCGCTCGGACAGTTCGGGGCGGCGACGGCGGCGCTGCGCGATGCGATCGGCCGGCTGTTGGCTGCACCGGACGCCAGTCCCTTGGCTGTCGGCGGCGCTTACGTGTTGCTGGCCAGCGCGCTGATCGAACAGGAAGCGTTCGCCGATGCCGACGCCGCGCTAAAGAAGGCCGAGGACCTGATGCGCCCTTGGGTTGTCGGCAGCAACAGCGTGATACTGGCTTCGGTCCACTGGTTTCGGGCACGTCTGTGGTCCCGGCAGGGTCGATACGCCCAGGCGATCGCCTTGCGGGAGCAGACAATCGCTTCGCTGGAATCGCAGGACTGGATCAGGACGGTCGATCACACCTACGAGGTGCGCGCGGACCTGGCATTCGACTACCGCGACACGCGCCGCCTGGATGAAGCCGAGTCGGCGATGCGCAAGGCCCTGGACAGCAGCCAGGCGGTGCTGGGCGCGACACACCCGACTACCCAGCGCATCCGCATCGGCCTGGCCGACATCGTGCGCCGGGCCGACGGCGCGGAACCGGCTTCGAAGATCCTGGCCGGCGTCGACATCGACGCCCTGGCACGGCTCGGGCCGGATCACCCGCTGAGCGGTGAGCTGGCGCGCGAGCAAGGTCTCATTGCATCGGCGCAAGGCCGCCTGGGTGAAGCCCGCGCGCGGCTCGAGACCGCGCAGCGCATCTTCCGCACACGCTACGGGGGCGAACACGCTTATACGCATCGCGCCGCGGCCGAGCTTGCCCAGGTCGCGGTGCCGGAGAGTGCAAAGACGCCTCAGGCGGGGGCGACGCCATGAAGCTGTCGCTGATGTTCAGCGCGCGTTGCAACGCGCGCTGCGCCCACTGCAGCACCAGTTGCGGGCCGCACCGCACCGAGGCGTTGTCGCGCGAGCAGATTTTCGGCCTGATGGACCAGGCGGCAGAGGCCTCACACGGGGAGCCGCTGCGCATCGGCCTGACCGGCGGCGAGCCGTTTCTGGACTTTCCGCTGCTGCTCGAAATCGTCGCGCACGGCAAGGCGCTCGGCGCCGACATGGGTTGCGTCACCAATGCCTACTGGGCGACCAGCGACGACAAGGCGCGCGCAGTGCTGTCCGAACTGAAAGACGCAGGCCTGAATCGGCTCGCGATAAGCGCGAGCCGGTTTCACCAGATGTACGTGAACCGCCGCCGCGTCGAGCGTGCCTTGAACGCGGGGCGCCAGGTGGGCCTGCCGTGCGGGCTGAAGTACGTGCACCTCCGCTCTGACCCTGAAGACGAGCGCACCATCGACGCCTGGGCGCGCGCGGCCGGCGCCCGGCACGTGGAAGTCTTCCCGGTGCTGCCGCACCTGCGCGAGGGCGAAGTCCTGCCGGTGGACGAGTACCGACGGCGACCCGGGCTGCCCACGCAACGCTGTCCCGGCATGCTGACGACCGTGGGCTGGGACGGCGAGGCCTACACCTGCTGCAATCCCGGTGCATTCAACCCATTGCTGTCCCTCGGCAATGCCCACGTCTCGCCGCTGCGCGAGCTGCACGACGGCCTGTACTTCGGCGGTACGCAGCAGATCCTGCGCGAACACGGGCCGATCCACTTCGCCCGGGCCGTGCAGGCGCGCGGCGAGGGTGCGCGCCTGCGTCGCGACTACACCAGCGTCTGCGAGATGTGCACGCACATCGCGACCGATCCGGTGATGGCGCCGATCGCGGCCGAGGTCAGCGAGGCGTTCGAGGTGCAACAACTTTCGGAGATTCTCGACCGTGTGGTCGGACCGGCCACCGCCACGGACATAGGCGGCATTCCAGTGACTTGCGAGGGGAGACACAGCATGAAGAAGAGCAGTGGCAAGAAGCGCAGCACGCCGAAGATCAGTGCCGCCAAGGCAAAGAAGCTGAAGGAGCGCAGGGAGCTTTCGTTCATGGTGTTCTCGGACCGGGGCTTTCGCATGCGGTTGCTGCGCAACCCGAAGAAGGTGGCCGCCGAATTCGGGCTCAATTTCACCGACAAGGACGTCGAGGCGCTGCTCGCCGCCAGAGACGACATCAAGGCCTACGGCGAGGCCGTCGACACGCTGGTGCGCCTGGGCAAGAACGTCAACGACCTGTGGCGCGACCGCAACATGATCATGGTGATCGACGGCCTCCTCGACCCGGGCGGCTGGTAGGCGCGCTGGTCCGACAGGCGTGGCCCGCGCAAGCGGGTCCAGGGGGTCAATGCACTTGCGCTCGCGTGCCGGCGGCGTCCGGCAAGCGAGCGGTTGCCAGAGGGGGAACGAATCATGCGCGTGTCTGTTGCGTGGCTTGCTGCCGCGCTGCTGGGGGGCGTGGGGTGCACGGTGATGATGCCGACTGCATGGGCGCAGCTGCCGGACGCGGGTGCCCGCGCCGAAGCGCTGCCCATGGCGGACGACGAGAATCCCTGCGGCTCGGACCGAGCCCGTTTCGATCCGGTGCTGGGTCGCGTGTGCGCGCCGCGCACGGCCAGCCCAATGATGGCGGACCTGTCGCCCCCGGGAACGAATCTGCCCGGCACGCCCTGCGTGCTGCCCGAGCCGGTGGCGCCTCCGGGCTTGCAATATCAAGAGATCCCGGGTGCGTCGCCGGTGTGCGGCCCGCTGCCGCAGACCAAGATCGATCCGGACGATGTTGCCCGCTTCGTGCCGGCGCTGATCGATCGCTATGTCGCCTACGGCCTGGTGGCGGGCGCCGCGGTGGCAGTGGTGCAGAACGGCGAGATCATCTTCAAGTATGGCGCCGGCTATGCCGACACCGCGCGCAAGGAAAAAGTGGATCCCGACCGCACGCTGTTCCGGGTAGGGTCCATTTCCAAGATGTTTACGTGGACCGCGGCGATGCAGCTTCAGGAGCAGGGCAAGCTGAAGCTGGACGCCGACGTCAACGACTACCTGACGGCGTTCCGGATTCCCGACACGTTCCCGCAGCCGGTGACGATGAAGAACCTGATGACGCACACCGGCGGCTTCGAGGACAACAAGTGGGACTACATGCTGGAGGCGGACCCGCAACACCTGCTGCCGCTGGAAAAGGTGCTCGCCAGCCACATTCCCGCGCGCATCTGGCCGCCGACGACCGACTTCGCCGACGGGCGACATGCGTCGTACTCGAACTGGGGCGCGGCCTTGGCTGGTTACCTGGTGCAGGAGATTTCCGGGCAGCCGTTCGCCGAGTACATGGAGAGAAATGTCTTTGAGCCGCTGGGCATGTCGCGCAGCACGTTCCGTGAGCCGGTTCCGGCTGCGCTGCAGGACGACGTGGCCAAGGGATACACGTACCTCGATTTCGCGAAGCCGCAGCCGTTCGAATATTTCTCCGGCATTGCGCCCGCCGGCAGCCTGAGCACGACCGCGGCTGACATGGCGCGCTTCATGATCGCGCAGCTGCAGCTCGGTCAGTACGGCGACCGGCGCATCCTCGACGCGCAGACCGCGCGCCTGATGCAGTCGCGCGCGCTCAGCCCCAGCCCCTACGTCAACGGCTCGGGTTACGGGTATTTCGAGACCTACGTGAACGGCTGGCGCACAATCGGTCACGGCGGCAAGACGGTCAACTTCCGCGCCGAGATGACCCTGATTCCGCAGGCCAGCTTCGGTGTCTTCGTGGTCTACAACACGATGCCGCCCACCGACGTCGCGAAGGGCTTCGTCAACGCCGTCCTCAACCGCTACTTCCCCGCGACACTGCCGGACGTGCCGCCGCCGCCGGACTTCGCCCGTCGCGCGCAGGAATACGTCGGCAGCTACGGCCCGAACTCGCGCTCGTACACCAAGAGCGAGGGACTGTTCGAGATGAGCTGGGGCTTCGATGTCGTGGCCACGCCCGACAACACCCTGTGGATCAAGGGCGCGGAGTGGGTCGAGGTCGCTCCGGACACGTTTCGTCGTATCGACGGACAGGACACGCTGACGTTCCTGCGCGACGAGCACGGCAAGGTCTCGCATCTGGTCGGACCGCAGGCCTTCAATCCGGCGTACAAGCTGCCGCCACGACAGGCCAATGCGGCGCATGCCGTGGCATTGGCGATGGCCGCCATTTCGACCTGGACCAGCGCTTTCCCAGCGCCGCCGCTGAGCTGGGCAATCGTGCTGCTTGGGCTGCTCATGCTGACTCTTGCCTTCGCTCCCAGGCTGAGCGGCGGCGCCAATCCGCTGCCGGCCGCGCGCTGGCTCGCGGTTGGGGTTGGCGTGCTGAACCTGCTGATGGTGGCCGTGCTCGTCAAGACCTTGTCCGATCTGCTCTTCCGTTTCGCGATGCTGCTCACGGAGATTCCATGGTATCTGCAGGCGACGCCGCTGCTGTTTGCGACGTCGGCGCTGGCCACGATCGCGATGGGCTATGTGGCGTTCCGCGCCTGGCGTGCCGGCGCCTGGAGCTTGTACGCCCGCGCCGAGTACACCGTGCTATTCGTCGCGTCGGTCGCCTTCCTGATCTGGTTGTACGGCTGGCAGATCCTGCACCCGGCCTGAGGCTGTGCATCGGCGTCTCTCAAGAAACAGAAGCACAACCCCTTGATCCCGTTCGGGTCGAGTAGCCCGTGCAGCGAGCGTATCGAGACCGTCGCGGCGCTGGCCTCGATACACCGCACGCTGTGCGTGCGGCACTCGGCCCGAACGGGTCAAGGTTTCTTCGCGAACGCCGGGTGCGCGCATGCGGGGGCCTGGGATGCTCAAAACCGCAGGTCGAGCCGGATGTCGAGCGTGCGCGGCCGGTTGTAGATCGTCGTGTAGTTGGTCTCGGACTGCACCAGCGCCGTTGTGACCGCCCGCTCGTCGGTGAGGTTCATCAGTCCGACGCTCAGCTCCGGCGCGCCCCAGAGCTGTGACAGGGCGATGCCGCAGCGCAGGTCGAAGGTCTGGTAGTCGAGGATCTTCATCGATTGCAGGATGTCGCTGACGCCGTCGCCCTGGCGCACGTAGGCGAGCGTGGTCGTGAAGGCGGCGGCGCCGAAGCCGCGCCTGTAGCCGAGGCTCGCGACAAGCTGACGGTCGGCCGAGCCAGGCAGGCGTGCGCCTTTGGGCACGGTGGCGCCGCCGGGCGCGACGTAGGGTTCGGTGATGCGCGCGTCCGCCCACGCCCACGACAGGCCGAGGTCGAGCCCGTCGAGAAACGCAGGAAGGTAGCGCAGCGCCAGTTCGCCGCCGCGGCTGCGGGCGTGGCCGGCGTTGTCGATCGTGTTGAGCGGCACCGCGCCTCCCGTGGTGGTCTGCACCTGCGGGTCGTTCCAGTCGATGTAGAACACGGCGCCGTCAATCTGCAGCGCGCCGTCGAGCCACTGCGTCCGCAGGCCCAGCTCGTAGTTCCAGACGGTGTCGGGCGAGTAGGTCTGCCTGGCATTGGGCGAAGCCGGCGACGGGCCAATGGTCTGCACGCCGCCGAAGCGGAAGCCGCGCGTCGCGCTGACGTAGCTGGCGATGTCGTCAGTGACGTCGACCTGCAGGGCGAGCTGGGGATTGACGCCGGAGGCGCGCACGTTGGCGTCGTTGCGATTCTCGGGGCTGCCGCTGGCGAGGATCAGCACGCCGGAGCTGACCACGGTGCCGAAGGTTTCGACTTGGTAGCCGCGCAGTCCCAGCGTTGCCTTCCAGCGGCGGCCGAGACGCCGTGAGGCTTCGCCGAACAGCGCGTATTCGCGCGCTTCGACGTCGGCGACGAAGTTGAGGGCGTCGGCGTCCTGCCCCGCAATCGGAACGGTCGTGAAGATGCGCTGCGTCGTGAAACTCGAATGGTCATGGCCGAAGGCGCCGATGAGCCATTCCCACTTTGCCTCAGGCGCATCGGGCGAAACGAGACGGAATTCCTGCACCAGGCCGCGGGTGTCTTCGGTCATCGGTGCGCCGATCGGCTGCCCCAGCGATTCGACGCCGAGGATGCGCTCGGCGAAGGCATTGCTGAGGTCGCCCTGCTTGTGCAGCCAGCTCGTGACGGACACGAATTCGCCGAACGACAGCGTGCGCGTGAGGTCCAGCGCGAAGAAGCGGTACTGCGTCTCGTAGGGCGATTGGGTCAGCGCTCGCTGACGCTCGAAGCGGCCATCGGTGGTTTCGGCCAGGGGCACGTCTTCGCCGTGGGTGTACTGGTCATAGGCCTTGAGGCCGACCGACCAGTCGTCGCCGGCGTTCCAGCGCAGCAGTGCGCGCCCGCTGAAGTTGGACGTGCGGTCGGTGTCTTTGTCGCCGCTGCGCAGGTCGTCGATGGTGCCGCCGGTGAGGCGGCTTATGCCGACCAGGCGCAGGGCCGCGTCGCTCTCGCCCAGCGACAGATTGAGCGCGGCGCCGGCGATGCGGTTGGGCGAGCCGTCGGCCAGTGTCTGGTACTGCGCGAAGCCGCGCGATTCCCACGCGCCGGGCACGGCGTCGGCGAGCTTGTAGCGCAACGCGCCGGCCAGCGCCGAGCCGCCGAACAGCGTGCCCTGCGGACCCTTGAGGACTTCGATGCCGGCGAGGTCGAAGGGCGGCAGGTCGGGGCTGACGTGCAGCAGGAAGGGGTCAATGAGCGGGACGTCGTCGATGAACAGGCCGGTCGCGGCCGGGGTGACGTTGCTGACGTCCGTCTGGATGCCGCGGATCGAGATGCGGTTGAGATCGGGCTGGATCTCGCTCTGCCCGACGCCGGGGATGCGGATCAGGAAATCGCGCAGTTCGGCGGCGCCGAGCTGTTCCAGTTCCTCGCCGCTGAGCGCGGCGATGCTTTGCGGCAGGTCGCGCAGGGCGGCGCGGCGCTTCGTGGCGGTGACGATGACGTCCTCGAGCACGGTGGAGTCGTCCGCCGCGGCGGGTGGCGGCGCATCCGGATCGCCTTCGCGGACCGGGATGGTTGGCAGCTCCGCGTCGGCGTCCTGCGCCGCCGCCATGAATGGCGCGGCGCTCAACAATGCCACGCACGCGGCAACGGCGAGGTCCCTCCCGCCGTATGTGTTCTTGATTGTCATCGCGCTCCCCCGCGCAAGTGCGACAGCATAACGGAGCGGGGTCGCGCAGCGCAGGAGGTTTCGGACCGAATCCCATGCGCCCATGGGCGTGTCTCGATATGCCGCTGCGCGTCCGTTCGACACGACGGGCATCGGTCGACGGTCATTGGAGATCTGAAAAGCCCACGACAAACAGAAACTTGGGCGATTCAGGATTCTTTCACGAATTTTCCAGCCCAGCGTCAGGACTTCCACCGGCCGGGCCCGTACGGTGAGCTCAGCCCGGAAGGTCCGGGCTCCCGCGGAGGGATTCTACGGGCAACAGATTCGGCCTGGGGGGTGCAGGGGACACTGAAGCGATGCGCGCTGATGTCGGAGGCACAGGATCGCATCCGATCCGGCGTGACGGCAGCGCTCGCTTCGGTGTCGCACGGCAACCCCGGCGGCGGGGACTCTGAAGCCACTGAGTGGAGTCAGCCCATGAGCGACGATGGATTTTTCAACGAGATTCTGGCGAAGGAATACGACCCGGCAGCGGGAGGTTACTTATCGGACGAGCCCTTGCTGCGGATTCGCGCCGAGAACGCGGCGCTGATTGCGGCACTGGACCTGGTCGAGGAGGCCATTGCGGTACTCGACGTCACCGGGCGCGTGCTGCACGCGAACCGCGCGGCGAGTGTGCTGCTCGGCAAGGAGAACGGAGTGTCCCTCGCGCCGGGCGGGCGACTGCAGGTCGCGGACCGTCGTGCCGCGGATCTGATGCGCTCGGCGCTGGCGCGCCTGGTTTCGCAGGTGCACAAGGGGCAGGACACGCTGCCGGACGTCGAGCGGACCATCGTTTCAAAGCGCGACGGCCTGCCGCTGGTGGTGACCATACATGCGATCGAAGTGCGGAGTCCGCCGCCGAACCAGGCGGTAGCCATCGCCTTCATCTGCGATCCGGAATCACGCCCCGGCGATCACGCCGCGACGCTGAAGCTGGTCTATGGCTTGACCGCAGGTGAGGTGAAGCTGGTGCAGGCGCTGAACGAGGGGCTGACGCTCAAGGAATTCTCGGACTGGAGCGGGCTTTCCTACGAGACGGTGCGCTCGTACGTGAAGCGCGTGCTAGCCAAGACTGGCGCGCGCAGCCAGACCGATCTGGTGCGTCTGACGCAGGGGCTGGGGTCATGATCAGGCGGACGTCGGCGTCCCCCCAGATAGGGGAGAGTTCCCCATTTGGGGGTAGAGAAATCGCACTAACCAGCGGCAATGTGCCAGCACACATAAGCGTGCATGAGCATGCAAGGAGAGGGACTGGTGAAGACGCAAATGGGTGACCGCATTGGATCGACGATGCGGGAGGGGATGGAAGTCCTCGGTCGGGCTGAGGATCGGGCGGGTGGGCGCGGATCGGGCGCGGACCGATCGGACCTCGGCGTGCTGGAAGGACTGTGGCTGCGACGCGCCCGCACGCTGAAGGCCGCGGCCCGGTCGGCCGACGGCGGGCCGACGCTGTCGCCCGAGACGGTCGAGGCGCTCGAGCGGATCGTCGAGCGGCAAGGGCCGCTGGTCGGCTTCCCGGACGAAGTCGAGCCCGACTATCTGAGGGAAATGCACGCCACGTCGCTGCTAACGCGCACGCTGCTGGCCGTGGTGCCCGCGCTGCTGTTCTGCGTGCTGGCGCTGCTTGCGGGGCGCGTGCTGAACCTGTCGGCGGATGCCGCGGACCTGATGCGCGACATCGCGATCATGGTCGTGCTGCCGGCCAGCGTCGTGGCGACCGCGATCGTGTGGTGGTGCAGCAGCAGTCGCGCGACGGAGTTCGCGCTGGCCACCAACGGCCTGGTGCTGGTCATGGCGCTGGAGTGGCTGCGCGCCAACTGCCATGGGCAGGCCTGCCATTTCGATCACACGATCGTCGCCTGCATCCCGATCGCGCTGGTGGCCTTTGGCACCTTCCGCTCCGGGATCGCGTTCATGCTGCTGTCGGGTTACGCGGCGGTCGTGCTGACGACCAGCGCGGTGATCGACGCGCCGGAGCGCACGATGGGCATGTGGACCGGCGAGATGGTGCTGCTGGTCATTGCCGCGATCACGGTGCTGGCCAACGAATCGCAACAGCGGCGCAACTGGGTCGCGCGTCGCCTGATCCAGTTCCAGGCTCTGCGTGATCCGCTGACCGGTCTGCGCAATCGCCGCTCCTTCGAGCAGCTCTACGAGATCGCCTCCGCGCAGGCGCGGCGCGAGGGCGTCAGCCTGTGCCTGGCCATTGCCGATCTCGACCACTTCAAGGCGATCAACGACCGCTATGGACATGGTCGCGGAGATGACGTCCTGTGCGTAGTGGCCGCAGTCCTGTCGCAATTCGGTCGTCGCCCTCTGGACGCGGTGGCGCGCATCGGCGGCGAGGAGTTCGGGATCCTGTTGTACGACTGCGACCACGCCAGTGCCTTGCTGCGCCTGCAGGGTTTGGCGCAGGAGGTGCGCGCGCTGAACGTTGTCAACGACAACGTGCCGCTGGAGATACTGACGATCAGCGTCGGTGGCGTTGTCTCGACCGGACGGATGCCGCTGTCGGATGCCTACGACAGCGCGGACAAGTACCTCTACATCGTCAAGAACGCGGGACGCAACGGCGTGCGTGTGGGGCAGGCCGACAGAGACTGAACGAAGCACCGTTGTTGTAGTTGGTGAGCGGCTCTCTGGCAGATGCCGGGGCCGAGAGCCAAAGCCACGACACATAGGGAGTGGTGGGGCGCAATGGAAAGCGTCGGAGGGGGACCTGGCGTGACTTATCTGGCGGAAGAAGCGTTGCGTCGTCTCAGGACGGAGAAGGCAGCGCTGATCGTGGCACTCGATCTGGTCGAGGAGGCGATCGTGCTGCTTGACGCGGCCGGGAGCGTTCTGCATGCCAACCGTGCGGCGCACGCCATGCTCGACAAGGGCAACGGCCTATCGTTGTCGGCGAGCGGCAAGCTGGAGCTCGCGGATCCGCAGGCGGCGGACGCCGTGCGCAGTGCGATGCTGCGCCTCGCCGCGACGGACAGCGCGCAGCCGGAGCATGCCGAGCATGAGCGGATGATCGTGTCCAAGCGCGACGGGCTCCCGCTGGTGCTGAGCCTGCACGCCGTCGAACAGCGCCCAGGGGCGCAGAACGCTGCGGTGGCGATCCTGACCGTGTGCGATCCGGAATGCCGGCCGGGCGGGCGGGCCGCGACCCTTAAACTCGTATACGGACTGACGCCCGGCGAGGCCAAGCTCGTGCAGGCACTCAACGAAGGTCTCACGCTGAAGGAATTCTCGGACTGGAGTGGCCTTTCCTACGAGACCGTGCGCTCCTATCTCAAGCGCGTGCTGTCGAAGACCGGCGCGCACAGTCAGGCCGACCTGGTGCGCTTGACCCAGACGTTGAGCTGAGCCGCGCCGACCCGTCGTCTCAACGGGTGATGAGCCGTGCGGGAGCGGCCGGAATAATGCCGGCTATGAATCTCGCGCTCACTGAAGACCAGGCCATGATCCGCGATGCCGCGGAGAGCTTCCTCGCGGACGTCAGCGACAGCGCGGCGGTGCGCAGGGCGATGGAGAGCGCGCTGGGCTACGACGAGACGGTCTGGCAGCGCATCGCCACCGAGCTGGGCTGGTGTGGCATCGCCGTGCCGGAGGCGCTGGGCGGGCTTGGACTGGGGCCGGTCGAACTGGCGCTGATCCAGGAGCAGGCCGGGCGCCGCCTGCTGTGCGCGCCATTCTTCTCGACGGTGTGCGTGGCCGCGACGGTCCTGCGCGAGATCGGCACCGACACGGCGCGGAGGCAGTATCTGCCGCGGATCGCGGCCGGCGACCTGCGGCTCGCCGCGCCGCTGATCGCCGGCGCGGAGACCTGGGCCGCGTTCGCCGCGCGCGCGCGGCCGTCCGGCGACGGCTGGCGGCTCGATGGTACCGCGCACCGGCTGATCGACGGCGCCAGTGCGGACATGTTGCTGGTGACGGCGACGCTGGAGGATGGCGCGCCGGCGATCTTCCTCGTGCCGCGTCCGGCGGCCGGCGTGTCGGTGACGCCGCTGCGTACCTGGGACATGACCCGCCGTTTCGCCGATGTAACGCTGCAGGGTGCGGCGGCCGTGCGCATCGACGATCCGGGCCGTGTCGGCGACGGTATCGCGCGTGTCGGAGCGCTCGTGCGCCTGTACCTGGCCGCCGAGCAGCTCGGTGGCGCGCAGCAGTGCCTGGATCTGACCGTCGCGTACACGGCGACGCGCAAGCAGTTCGGGCGCCCGGTCGGCGGGTTCCAGGCGGTCAAGCATCGCTGCGCCGAGATGATGGTGCGCGTCGAGGCGCTGCGCTCCGCGGTGGCCGGCGCGGCGGCCGTGGCCGCGTCCGGCGACGTCGCCGCGATGACGCTGGAATCGGCGATGGCGCGCACGCTCGCCAACGAGACCTTCTTCTGGTGCGCGCAGGAGGCGATCCAGCTGCACGGCGGCGTCGGCTTCACCTGGGAATACGACCCGCAGCTGTACTTCAAGCGCGCGCAGGCGTCCGGCCACTGGCTGGGGACGTCGGACGCGCTGCGCGAGCAAATCGCCGCAGCTCTGCTCGACAGTTCGCCCCTCACCCCGACCCTCTCCCCCCGCGGCGCGGGGGGAGAGGGAGAAAACGAGCGCTTTCGCGCCGAGGTCGCCGCGTGGATGCGCGAGCATCTGCGCGGGCGCTTCGCCGTTCTCAAGCACAGGGGCGGGCCGGGCGACGAGGAGTTCGAACCCGAACTGCGCAAGGCCTGGGAGCGCGAACTCGCTGCCGGCGGCTGGACCTGCGTGGGCTGGCCGCGACAGGCCGGTGGGCGCGGATTGTCGATCGCGCAGCAGGTGATCTTTCACGAGGAATACGCGCGCGCCGGTGGGCCGGGCCGCATGGGCCACATCGGCGAAGGCCTGATCGGACCGGCGCTGATCCGCTACGGCAGCGAGGCGCAGAAGGCGCGCTTCCTGCCCGAAATCGTCGCCGGCCGCGAATTCTGGGCGCAGGGTTACTCCGAGCCGGGCGCCGGCTCCGATCTGGCCAACGTGCAGACGCGCTGCTGGCAGGAGGCCGACGGCTCGTGGCGCGTGCAGGGCCAGAAGATCTGGACCTCGCTGGCGCACGAGTCGGACTGGATTTTCGTGCTGGCACGCTGCGAGCCGGGCAGCAGGGGCAACAAGGGCCTCGCCTTCCTGCTGCTGCCGCTCAAGCAGCCGGGCATCGAGATCCGGCCGATCCGCCAGCTCGGTGGCGGCGCCGAGTTCAACGAGGTGTTCTTCGACGGCGCGCGCGCCGAGCGGGATCACATCGTCGGCGCGCCCGGCGACGGCTGGAAGGTCGCGATGGGCCTGCTCGAGGCCGAGCGCGGCGTCTCCACGCTGGGCCAGCAGATGCACTTCGCACACGAGCTGGAACTGGTCATCGCCGCGGCCCGGCGCAACGGCAAGTCCGGCGACCCGTCGATCCGCGCGCGCATCGCCCAGGCCTGGTGTGGACTGCGCGTGATGCGCTACAACGCGCTGCGCATGCTCGCCGGCGAGCAGACCCAGCTCGGCCGCGAGGCGCTGATCTACAAGTACTTCTGGTCCAACTGGCACCGCGATCTCGGCAAACTGGCGATGGATGTGCTCGGTGGCGACGGCGACGTGATCTCCGACGACGCGGCGGTCCGCCCGCTGCAGCAGCTGTTCTTCTTCTCGCGCGCCGACACGATCTACGCCGGTACCAATGAGATCCAGCTCAACATCATCGCCGAGCGCGGGCTGGGCCTGCCGCGCGAGCCGCGACCCGCGAACTGAACACGACATGATCACCGTACCGCCACCGCCCTACGTGCCCGCCCACGGCTTGCTCAAGGGCAAGTCCATCCTGATCACCGCCGCGGCCGGCGGCGGCATCGGCTTTGCAACCGCACGGCGCTGCCTCGAGGAAGGCGCCCGCGCGCTGATGCTCTCGGACATGCACCCGCGCCGCACCGAGGAAGCCGCCAGAACGCTCGCGCAGGACTTTCCGCAGGCGCAGGTCTTCGGCCAGGTCTGCAACGTCGCCGTCGAGGCCGACGTGCAGGCGCTCATCGATGCGGCCGAGGACAAGCTCGGCGGCACCGACGTGCTGATCAACAACGCCGGCCTGGGCGGCAGCCGGCGCGTCGTTGACATGAGCGACGAGGAGTGGACCAAGGTCCTCGACGTGACGCTGACCGGCACCTTCCGCATGACGCGCGCGATGCTCCGGAAGATGCAGCCGCGCGGGCGCGGCGCGATCGTCAACAACGCCTCGGTGCTCGGCTGGCGCGCGCAGAAGGAACAGGCGCACTACGCCGCGGCCAAGGCCGGCGTGATGGCGCTGACGCGCTGCTCGGCGCTGGAGGCGGCGGAGTTCGGCATCCGCATCAACGCCGTGTCGCCGTCGATCGTGTTCCACGAGCACCTGCGCAAGAGCGCGCCGGAGTCGCTGCTCAACGAGCTGGCGAGCCGCGAGGCCTTCGGCCGCGGCGCGGAGGCCTGGGAGGTCGCCAACGTGATGGTGTTCCTGGCCTCGGACTACGCGTCGTATCTCGTCGGCGAAGTGATTTCGGCTTCTTCGCAGCGCGCGTGACCTCCGCACAACCCGAATCCGTCATGCCCGCGCAGGCGGGCATGACGATTTTCCGATAGGACTGCCTTGCCATGCCCACCGTATTCGATTCCGCAGACGCCATTCTCGCCGCCGTCGGCCAGCCGCTGGGCACGACCCAGTGGCTGACGATCACCCAGGAGCGCATCGACCGCTTCGCCGATGCCACCGACGATCACCAGTGGATCCATGTCGATCCGCAGCGCGCCAAGGACGGACCTTTCGGCGCCTGCATCGCGCACGGTTACCTGACCTTGTCGCTGGCTTCGCGCTTCCTGCCCGAGATCGTCGATGTGAAGATGAAAATGGGCGTGAACTATGGCTGTGACAAGGTGCGCTTCCCGGCGCCGGTCAAGGTCGGCAGCCGCATCCGCGGCAAGGGCGAGCTGATCGCCGCGGAGCGCACCAAGGACGGCGGCGTGCAGGCGACCATCCGCGTGACGGTCGAGATCGAGAACGGCGCCAAGCCGGCCTGTATCGCCGACACCATCTCGCGCTACTACTTTTGAATGAAGCCGGTGCCTGCGCCGCGGCGTAGCGTAGCCGCATATCCACGAGTGGCGGGAGAACAATCATGGCGCTTGCTTTGACGGTCGCGGCAGGGATGCCGCGTTCTTGCACAGGATGCGCATGATGGAAGCCGTCGTGGTCTCCGTTGCGCGGACGCCGATCGGCAAGGCCTATCGCGGCGCGTTCAACGACACCGAGGCGCCGGTGCTCGGCGGCCATGTCGTGCGTGCCGTCGTCGAACGCGCCGGCATTGCCCCGGCGGAAGTGGACGACGTGATCCTCGGCTGCGCTGCGCAGCAGGGCACGCAGGCCTACAACCTCGGCCGCCTGTGCGCCTACACCGGCGGGCTGCCCGACAGCGTGCCGGGCATGACGCTGGACCGGCAGTGCTCGTCGGGCCTGATGAGCATCGCCATCGGCGCGAAGAACATCATGGCCGGCGAGCAGGACATCGTCGTCGCCGGCGGCCTGGAATCGATTTCTCTGGTGCAGAACAAGCACAAGAACAGCTATCGCTTCGTCTCCGAGGCGGTGCTGGCGGCGGCGCCGGCGGCCTACATCCAGATGATCGAGACCGCGGAGATCGTTGCCGAGCGCTACGGCATCGCGCGCGCCGCGCAGGACGAGTACGCGCTGCAAAGCCAGCAACGCACTGCGGCCGCGCAGGCCGCGAACCGCTTCGCCGACGAGATCGTGCCGCTGCGGACGCAGAAGCAGCTCTTCGACAAGGAAGGCCATCCGACGGCGAAGGAAGACGTCACGCTGGCCCGGGACGAGGGCAGCCGCGCCGACACGACGCTGGCCAGCCTTGCCGGTCTCAAACCGGTGTGGAAGGACGGAAAGTTCGTCAAGGAAGGCCGACACATCACTGCGGGCAACGCCTCGCAGCTGTCGGACGGCGCCGCCGCGGTTCTGCTGATGAGCCGCAAGTCCGCACAGGCGCGCGGCCTGCGGCCGCTGGGGATCTACCGCGGCTGCGCGGTCGCCGGCTGCCGGCCGGACGAGATGGGCATCGGCCCGGTTTACGCCGTGCCCAAGCTGCTCGCGCGGCACGATCTGAAGGTTTCGGACATCGGCCTGTGGGAGCTCAACGAGGCTTTCGCGGTGCAGGTGATCCACTGCCGTGACACGCTCGGCATTCCCAACGACCACCTCAACGTCAACGGTGGCGCGATCGCCATCGGGCATCCGTTCGGCATGTCCGGTGCGCGCATGGTGATGCACGCATTGATCGAAGGGCGGCGCCGGGGCGTGAAGTACGTCGTCGTGACGATGTGCATCGGCGGGGGCATGGGCGCCGCCGGTTTGTTCGAGGTGCTCGGCTGACGGCCGCCGCGCTTGCCGGCGACGATCCACGAACTCACACTGCCGGACCAGACAGAGCGCGGCCACGGGGGCAGTCCGGCCGGAGACCGGGCGAGGCCGGCGAATCGAGAGGAGAGACAGATGAATGACGCAAGTTCCGCCGCAGCGTTGCGCGCGCCGGTCCGGCTCGCCTGGCTGCGCAATGGCTGGCCGTCGCTGCTGGTCGCCGCGTTGGTCGTGACTGCGGCGGTTTATTCGTTCGCACCGCGGCCCAAGCCCGAGTTTCCGCCCACCCAGGTCTATCCCGACCGCCTGCTGGTCAACGGCCTCGCGCAGCAGGGCAGCCGCATCGTCGCCGTCGGCGAACAGGGGCAGATTCTCGTCGCCGACGATCCGCGCGGCCCCTGGCACAGCGCCAGGCTCGCGGCCAGCCACGGCCTGACCTTCACGCGCACGCTGTTCGTCGCCGAGGGTGTGGTGCTGGCGGTCGGCCACGACGGCGTGATCGCGCGCAGCACGGATCGCGGCGAGAACTGGCAGGAAGTCGCGCTCGGCACCGAGGGCAGCGATCCGCTGCTCGGCATCGCCGGCCCTTATGACGGCCGCGTGTTCGCGTTCGGCGCCTTCGGCCTGTTCATGGTCTCGGACGATCTCGGCCAGACCTGGCAGCGCCGCGATCTGGTCATCGACGAGGGCGTCAAGGCGGCGGCCGCGGCGGCGGCGGATCCCGATGCGGATCCCTTCGCCGGCTTCGAGGCCGAATCGGTGGGCGGCGCCGAACACCTCAACGACATGACGCAGGCTGCGGATGGCAGCCTGATCCTGGTCGGTGAACGCGGCTTGATCCTGCGCTCGACCGACAAGGGTGAGACCTGGACGCGCATCGGCAAGGACGTCTATGCCGGTTCGTTCTTCGGTGTGCTGGCGCTGCCGTCGCGGACGCTGCTGGCCTTCGGCATGCGCGGCAACGCCTTCCGCAGCACCGATCTGGGCAAGACCTGGACGCAGTGCCGCATTCCGACCGCGACCTCGCTGTTCAGCGGCGCCGCGCTCGGCGGCGCGCAGGTGCTGCTGGCCGGTGCGGGCAACGCCATCCTGCGCTCCGACGACGACGGCGTGAGTTTTCGCGCGGTGTCGCGCTCCGGCCGCACGACCTATGCCGCGCTGCTGCCGATCTCGGCGGACGAGTGGCTGACCGGCGGCGATACCGGCCTGTCGGTCCGACGCCCCGAGGCCATCACTGCCAACGGAGATGCTTCATGAACCGGCTGGATCGCTCGGTGGAGAAGGCCGCCGATTTCCTGATGAACTGGCGCAAGGCGCTGGCCGTCCTGTTCGCGGTGGTGACACTCGGCTTCGGCTACAGCGCGACGCGGGTGCAGCTCGATCCGGGCTTCCTCAAGCTGATCCCGATCGAACATCCGTACATGAAGACGATGTTCCAGTACATGCAGGACTTCTCCGGGGCGAACACGATCCTGGTGAATCTGCGCTGGAAGGGCGAGGGCGACATCTACAACAAGCCCTTCATGGACGCGCTGCAGCAGACCACCGACGAGGTGTTCTTCATCCCGGGGATCAACCGCACCAAGGTCTCGTCGCTGTTCACGCCGGACGTCTATTACATCGAGATCACCGAGGATGGCTTCCGCGGCGAGCCGGTGGTGCCGGCGCGCTACTCGGGGTCGCCCGAGGACCTGCAGCGGGTGCGCAAGAACGTCGAGTACTCCGGGCAGATCGGCCAGCTCGTCGCCACCGACCTCAAGGGCGCGATGGTCAAGGCAGACCTGCACGAGTACGACCCGAATGCCGGCGTGAAGGTCGATTACTGGGACGTGCAGGCCCGTCTGGAGGAGATCCGCGGCCGCTACGAGAGCAAGCTCAAGTACCTGTACCGCATCAAGAAGGCGCAGCCGCCGTTCGCAGCCGGCGAGATCGTCGCCGAAGGTTACGTGGACTACGGCCCGCTGCTGCGCATGCAGACCTTCAAGGTGCTGCGCGACGTGCCCGGACAGGAGGGCAAGCAGGCGTTCCTGGTTTCCGGCAGGGACGTATCGGTCGAGACCGAGCAGAACGCGCAGTACAACCCGGACATCGAAGTCAACGTCATCGGTTTCGCCCGCCTGCTCGGTGACGTCATCAAGGGACTGCTCGGCGTCTTCGCGTTCTTCGGCGTCGCCTTCCTGATCACGCTGCTGCTGCTGTTCTGGTACACGCGCTCGATCCGCGTGACGCTGATCGCGCTGGTGGTGGCGATGCTGCCGGTGCTGTGGCTGATCGGCCTGCTGCCGCTGATCGGCTATGGCATCGATCCGATGTCGATCCTCGTGCCGTTCCTGATCTTCTCGATCGGCGTGTCGCACGCGGTGCAGATGACCAACGCCTGGCGCATGGAGGTCATGGAAGGCCGGACGGCGGTCGAGGCCGCGCACGCCTCGTTCTGCAAGCTGTTCATCCCCGGCGCCGCCGGCCTGCTGACCGAGGCGCTGGGCTTCGGCGTGATCATGCTGATCGACATCCCGATCGTGCACGAGCTGGGCATCACCGCCTGCCTGGGCGTGCTGCTGATGATCATCACCAACAAGATGATCCTGCCGATCATCCTGACGCACCTGACGCTGGAAGAGTCGGCGCGACGGCATGCGCTGGCACAGCAGCAGCAGGGCCGACCGCCGCTGATCCGCATGATCGGCGCCGCCGCCGACCCGAAGGTCGCGCTGGTGATCTTCGCGGCGAGCATCGCGCTGCTCGTCGGCGCGACGTGGAAGTCGCGGGACCTGGTGATCGGCGACAGCGGCCAGGGCGTGCCGGAACTGCACGACGATTCGCGCTACAACATCGACAGCCGCACGATCGCCAGCAGCTACGACATCGGCGTCGATGTGCTGACGGTGATCGTCGAAGCCCCGAACTTCGAGGGCGATTCCTGCCTGCACTACGACGTCGTCAACACCGTGGACCGCTTCGAGCTGTTCATGCGCGGCGTCGATGGCGTGCAGTCGGTGATCAGCGTCGGCGGCATCGGCAAGCTGGTGATCTCGGCGTTCAACGAGGGCAACCCGCGCTGGCGTGCGCTGCCGCGCTCGCAGGTCGGCCTGTCCGCGGGTTCCAAGGCCTTCGACCCGAACCTGGGCCTGAACAACGAAGGCTGCAGGGCGATCCAGGTCATCATCTTCATGAAGAATCACGAGGGCGTGACCATCGCCCACGCGGTCGAGGAGATCAAACGCTTCATCGCCGAGAACCCGGTCGAGGGCGTCAGGCTGCGCCTGGCCAGCGGCAACGTCGGCGTGATGGCGGCGACCAACGAGGCGGTGGCCGCGGCCGAGGTGAAGATGCTGCTGTCGATCTTCGCGTCGCTGGTGCTGTTCTGCTACCTGACCTTCCGCTCGTGGATCGGCGTGATCTGCGTGATGATCCCGCTGACGCTGGTCACGGTGTTCTGCAACGCGCTGATGGCCACGCTGGGCATCGGCCTGAAGGTCGCCACGCTGCCGGTGATCGCGCTGGGCGTCGGTGTCGGCGTCGATTACGGCCTGTACCTGTTCGAGCGCATCCAGCATCACCTCGAAGAGTCCGGCGTCGATTTCCGCGAGGCCTTCGAGCGTTCGATGATGGAGCGCGGCAGCGCGGCGGTGTTCACCGCGATCACGATGTCGGTCGGCGTCGCCACCTGGCTGTTCTCGGCGCTGAAGTTCCAGGCCGACATGGGCGTGATGCTGTCGTTCATGTTCCTGGTCAACATGTTCGGTGCGGTGGGCCTGCTGCCGGCGCTCGGCGCCTGGTTCTATCGCGATCGTCAGGCGGCGGACCGCGCGGCGCCCGCGCATGCGTGAAGTCGGACGCGGGGTGCCGGCTGCGGCCCCCGCGGATTTCCGAAGGCGTTTCGCTAACTCACCCATTTGAGGCAGGCGGGGGGCGCGGGGCCGGCATAAGGTCGCCCGACACCGGGGAATGCAAACCGGAGGAGTCCCGTCATGACCGAACTGGCCACCGAGAAACTCGTTTCCGTCGATTCGCACGTCCACTTCACCGACGAGTGGGTCAAACAGCGCCTGCGCCGGGAGATGCACGCCGTCTGGGACGAGGCCAACCGCAAGGCCGAGGCCTACGCCGCCACGGTGCTGCGCGGCGGCCAGAAGAATCTGGAACTGGAGGACTTCGTCGATCCCGAGGCGTCCAAGGATCCGGGCCACTTCGAGCCCAAGGGCAAGCTCGCGGCGATGGACCGGGATGGCGTCTATGCCGAGGTGATCTTCCCCGAACTCGCCGGCGCCAAGATCGTCAATCCGAATCTGATGGGCAGCGACTGGAAGGAGGTCTTCCAGGGCTACAACAACGCGATGGCGGATTTCGCCAGCTTCGATCCGGTGCGCCTGATGTGCGCCTACCAGCTGCCGCTCTACGACATCGACTTCGCGGTCCAGGAAGTCACGCGACTGGCGAAGGACAAGAAGGCGCGTTGCGTGCAGCTGACGCCGTTCCCGTCGGACCTGGGCCTGCCGGATTTCTATGACAAGTCCTACGCACCGCTGTGGAAGACGATCGAGGAGACCGGTCTGACCATCCTCAACCACCTCGACCTGCGCGCCTCGCTGTGGGACGTGTTCCGCCGCGACCCGACGCCGCAGAAGGGCATCTTCACCGGGCTGGCCTGGGCGCCGCTGGCCGAGACGATCTGCATGTGGATCCTCACCGGCACGCTGGAGAAGTACCCGAAGATGAAGGTGCTGTTCGTCGAGCCGGGTCTGGGCTGGCTGCCGTGGTTCTTCGAGACGCTGCTCGATCCGCGCATGCACCAGCACTACGAGTTCCCGGGCGTGAAGCGCCCGCCGTCGGAGACCTTCCGCGCACAGTGTGGCGCGACCTTCATGTACGAACCCAAGGGTCTGAAGGCCGCGTACGAGTACTTCGGTCCGGACTGCCTGTACTGGTCCACCGACTTCCCGCACCCGGCGACCTGCTGGCCGAACTCCCGCGCGCAGGTGGTGAGCCAGTTCAGGGAAGCGGGTATCCCCGTGCACGACCGCATCAAGATCACGTCCGGCAACGCGCTGCGGACGTTTGGTCTGGGCTGAAGAAGCGCCGTGAGGCGTGAGGTGTGAGACGTGAGACGCTGAAAGGCAATCACGTCGCGCGACCTCGGGCCTCACGTCTCACGTCTCACGTCTCACGAGAAAGCAAATGGCAGGCGTCTACAAAGATCTGAAGGTCCTCGATCTCACCTGGGGTATCGCCGGTCCGATGGCGACCATGCTGCTCGCCGACAACGGCGCGCGGGTGACCAAGATCGAGCCGCCCGGCGGCGATCCATTCCGCAATCAGCTCGGCTATCACGTCTGGCAGCGCGGCAAAAAGAGCGCGATCCTCGACCTCAAGAACGCCGACGACAGGAAAGACTTCCTCGCGCTCGCGCAGGTCGCCGACGTGCTGGTCGAATCGTACGCGCCGGGCACGACGGCCAGGCTCGGCATCGATTACGCGACGCTGTCGAAACTCAACCCGCGCCTGATCTACTGCTCGATCACCGGCTACGGCCGCGACAATGCCCACGCGCAGCGCCCGGCCTACGACGCGCTGGTGCAGGCGCGCACCGGCCTGATGTTCGAGCAGCGCGGCTGGCCGGAAGGTGCGCTCAACCACATGAACGGCCTGCCCGATCCCTACCCGGATCTGGAGATCCCGCAGGACTGGGTGCAGGGCGCACCGCGTCCAGGCCCGCTGTTCGTCGCATCGCACTGGCCGAGCCTGGGCGCGTTCTTCAATGCATCGCTGGGCATCGCCGCGGCGCTGCGCGCACGCGAGATCACCGGCAGGGGCCAGTGGGTCGAGACCTCGCTGCTGCAGGGCGCGCTGGCCGGCGCCGCCGGCGTCTGGCAGCGCGCCGAAAAGCCCGACGCGCCCGGTTTCGATACCTGGATTCTCAACAGCAAGTCGCCCAAGGGCCATTTCCAGGCCAAGGACGGCAAGTGGCTGCACAACTGGGTGCCGAACCCGCGCTTCATCCTGCAGGCCGCGGCCGGCGACACGCTCAACGCGACGCCCGACCTCACCGTGCAGAACGACCCGGACCGCTTCGGCACCGGGCCCGAGGAAATCCTGGTGATGTCGCACTACCAGCCGCTGCTGGCCGAGGCCGTCGCCAAGTTCCCGGTCAACGACTGGGTCGATGCCGCGGCGACCGCCGAGATGACGATGCAGCCGGTGCGCAGCATCGAGGAATCGCTCGCCGATCCGGCGTTCCTCGAAGACGGCTGCGTCACCGAGATGATCGATCCGCAGCTCGGCCCCATCCGCGCCGTCGGCAACGCCTTCAACATGAGCCTCACGCAGGGCAAGCCCGGCCATGCGCCGGTCGCGCCCGGCGCGAACACCGCGGAAGTGAAGGCCGAGGCGGCGAAGATCATGGCCGAGGCGAAGGCCGCAACGGCCGCCACCAACGCGGGCCGCAAACTCAAGGCGCCGCTCGAAGGCATCACCGTGCTCGATCTGGGTCTGGCGATCGCCGGTCCCTTCGGCACGCAGCTGCTGAGCGACCTCGGTGCCACCGTCATCAAGATCAACGGCCTGTTCGACCTGTTCTGGCACCGCGTGCACATCGCCTACATGGCCAACCGCGGCAAGAAGTCGATCACGCTCAACCTCAAGGATCCGCGCGCGATGAAGATCCTGCTCGATCTCGTCGCCAAGGCCGACGTCGTGCAGCACAACATGCGCTACGACGCCGCCGAGCGCCTGAAGATCGACTACGAGTCGCTGAAGAAGATCAACCCGAAGCTGATCTACTGCCACACGCGCGGCTTCGAGCGCGGCGCGCGCGCGAGCCTGCCCGGCAACGACCAGACCGGCGCCTGCCTGTCCGGCATCCAGTTCGAGGACGGCGGCATGGGACGCCCCGGCGATCACGGCGAGGTCGGCCGTCCGCTGTGGAGCTTCACCAGCTTCGGCGACACCGGCAACGGCTTTCTCTCGGCCGTGGCGATCTGCAACGCGATCTACCACCGCGACCGCACTGGCGAAGGCCAGTTCGTCGATACCTCGATCATCAACGCCGCGCTGCTCAACACCAGCTACGCGGTGGCCACGCCCGACGGCCAGGGTTTCGACCGTCCGCGCATCGGCGGCGACCAGGTCGGCTATTCGGCCGGTCATCGCATCTACCCGTGCAAGGACGGCCGCTGGCTGTGCTTCGTGCTGGTCGAGCAGGCGCACTGGGACGAGCTGTTCGCCGTGCTGCGCGCACCGCGCCTGACCGTCGACGAGCACTTCGCGACCTTCGAGGCGCGGCGCAAGAACGACAAGCAGCTCGCCAGCTTCATCGCCGGCCGCCTGCAGACCCAGACCGCCGAGGAGTGGTTCAAGGAGTTCGACGCCGCCGGCGTGCCCTGCGAGATCGTGGACGAGGAGTTCTCGCGCAGGCTGCACGACGACCCCGAGTTCCAGAAACGCCGCTGGGTCGTGTCCTATCCGCATCCGGTCGTCGGCAAGCTCGACCAGATCGGCCTGCTCGTGGACCTGTCCGACACGCCCGGCGTGATCCAGGGCCGCCCGCTGCTCGTCGGCGAGCACACCAAGGAAATCCTCGCCGGCATGGGCTACAGCGAGGACCAGATGAAGACGATGGAGGAGCAGTTCGCCATCGGCTTCGTCGGCATGCCGCGCATGCCGCCGCGCCCGGCCGCGACGCAGGCCACCGCGCCCAAGCCGGGCATGGCGAGCCTGCTGGAGAAGGAAGCGAAGAAGTAGGTGTGCCGGCCCAGGTGGACGGAACCCGCGGGTTCAGGCGCTCGGTGATGGGATGTCTGCGCGCCGTCACGGCCTTGTGCTGTGCGGCGCTGCTCGATGCCTGTGGCGGTGGCAGCGGCATCGACGCTGGCAGCCCGCCCGCGCAGATGGCGGACGGCTGGGTCGGCGCATGGGCTGCCGCGCCCTACGGGCCGTTTCCCTACGGACCGCTGACCGGCGTGGCGCCGGTCGATCCGCTGGCCATCACGGCACGCTTCGACGGCGACCAGGCCCGCGATCAGAGCTTCCGCATGGTCGTGCATCCGACACTGCGCGGCGAGATGCTGCGCGTCCGCCTGTCCAACCTGATGGGCACGCAGCCGCTGCGGTTGGAGCCGGTACGCGTGGCGATCCGGGCCGTGGGGCCGGCGATCGTGCCGGGCACCGACACGGCGGTGCGGTTCGATGGGCAGCCTGCGGTCACGATTGCGCCGGGTGCGGAAGCGGTCAGCGATCCGGTCGCGCTGTCGTATGCCGATGGCGACGACCTGGCCGTGTCGTTCCACGTGGTCGGCGACAGCGGGCCGATGACCTGGCACGCGGTGTCGTTCGGGCTGAACTACGTCAGCCTGCCGGGCAGCGGCGATGTGACAACCGATCCGGCGGGCGTGCAGTTCGGCCAAACCAGCACCGGCTGGTTCTTCATCAGCGGCATCGACGTCCTGGCGCCGGATGCCGGCGCGATCGTCGCGCTCGGCGATTCGATCACCGACGGCGCCTATCAGGTCCCGGAGTCCAACTCGCGTTGGCCCGATCTCCTCGCGCAGCGCCTGGCAGCGGCGGGCGTGGCGATGAGCGTGCTCAACCAGGGCATCAACAGCAACACCGTCACGCGGGCCGGCGAAGGCGGCGATCCGGCCAAGGGGCCGGCGGCCGAGGATCGCTTCGACCGTGATGTCCTCGGCCGCAGCGGTGTGCGTGCGCTGGTGATCTTCGAGGGCACCAACGACCTGACCGCGGGCGTCAGCGGCGCGGACGTGCTCGCCGGCATCCGCCGTCTGATCGAGCGCGCCCATGCGGCGGGACTGTGCGTCGTGGTCGGCACGATCATGCCGCGCGACGATCTGATCTTCGGCTGGGACCGCGCGACGATGGAAGCCGAGCGCCAGCTGATCAACGCAGGCATCCGCGCCATGACCGGCATCGAGGGCATCGCCGATTTCGACGCGGTGATGGGCAGTCCGCTCGATCCGACACGCCCCAATCCGCTGCTGTACGCGCCGGACCTGCTGCATCCGACTTCGCTGGGCTTCCGGGTGATGGCCGACGCGGTGCCGATCGAGGCGCTGGTGCCGCCGCCGGCCGGCAACTGCGGAGCGTGAACTGCAGCTTCGGGACACGGCCATCCGAAGCCGTGTCCGATCGCGGCAATGTCGCCGTTGCTGTCCCTTGCGGGCGCCCGTCCGCTGCCGGGGCCACGCCGTTCGTCACGCCAGATGCGGCCCTCGGCAGACCGCAGCACCCGGTGGGCGGGCGCGCCGCTTAGCGTGCACGAGACCAGTCCGGACGGAAGCGCGCATGACCGACTTGAACACCGACGAGCGCAGAACCTATCTGCTGACCAAGCGCGCCGCCGGCCACCTGACGCTGGAGGAGGTCGGCGCGGTGCGCCAGGCGCTCGGGCAGATCCGCGCCATCGTCGCCGACGCGGTCAAGCCGCTGGCGGAGGCGGTGGAGAAGATGGATGTCGCGCCGGGCATCCGCACCAATGCGGTGCGCTCGCTGCAGTTCGCCGACATGGTCGAGCAGCTCGGCGCCTACTGCGACGCCGAGCTCGACAACGTCGAGCGCCTGGCGCGCGATCTGAATCAGGTCGTCAACGATGTCATCGACGGTCGCGCCGGCGCGCTGGACCGGCTCGTCGAATTCCAGCATGCGCTCGACGAGCGCCTGCACAGCCTGCGGATCCGTCTCGCCGATCGCGGACACAAGTCCGTGGTGCAGCAGAGCATGGCCGAGGGCGACATCGAGCTGTTCTGATCCGGTTGTCGTCGGCGCTTGCGTTGACGCCGGTCATCCAACGACGCCCGCTGCTGCGCTATGATGCGCTGCCTTTTTTGAACAGCTGTACTGCGATGTCGAAACTCCGCATCACCGGCGCCATGTTGCGGCCGCGGACCACCGCACCGCGCGCCGCCGAAGCCCCGGCCGCCGATCTGCAGCCGGTCGAGCCTCAGCAGGACCACGCGCAAGAAGCGGTTGCCAGTCACCCCTTGTTCGTGGCGCCGCAGTTCGGCTATCGGCGCAGCCCCGGCGCACCCGGTGGCCGCGAGGCCAGGCCGCCGCGGCCGCCGCGTTCAGCCCGGTAACTGCGCGCTCGGCGTCGAGCGCGAGATCTCCACTTCCTCCGGCGTCATGTCCGCCGGCACGTCGGCGAACAGCGGCGTCGAGAGATAGCGCTCGCCGGTGTCCGGCAGCATGCACAGCACGTTGGCGCCCGGGGGCGCTTCCGCGCAGATGCGCAGCGCACCGGCGAAGGTGCCGCCGGCGCTGATGCCGACGAAGATCCCTTCCTTGCGCGCCAGTTCGGCGGACCACTTGAGCGCTTCGGCGCCGGGGATCGGCAGGATGCGGTGGATGCCGCCCGTCCGCAGCGCGTCGGCGGTGATCTTCGGGATGAAATCCGGCGTCCAGCCCTGCATCGGGTGCGGCTTGAACGCGGCATGCGGCGCGGCCGGTGAGCCGTCGGCGTGGCGCGGCTGTTCGAGCCCGCTGCCGAGCAGTGGCGCTTCCTCCGGTTCGCAGACCGCGATCCGCGTATCCGGACGTTCGCGGGCGAGCACGCGTGACACGCCGTTGAGCGTGCCGCCCGTACCGTAGCCGGTGACCCACCAGTCGAGCCGGTCGTTGTCGAAATCCTTGAGGATCTCGCGCGCCGTCGTGCGCGCGTGGATGTCGGGGTTGGCCTCGGTCTCGAACTGGCGCGTCAGGAACCAGCCATGCTTTTGCGCCAGCTCCGCGGCCTTCACCACCATGCCGTAGCCGCGCAGCGCCTGCGGCGTGAGCACGACCCGGGCGCCGAGGAAGCGCATCAGCCGGCGCCGTTCGACGCTGAACTGTTCGGCCATCGTTACCACCAGCGGGTAGCCCTTGGCCGCGCAGACCATCGCCAGGCCGATGCCGGTGTTGCCGCTGGTGGCTTCGATCACCGTCTGCCCCGGCTTGAGCTGCCCGGACTGCTCCGCAGCCTCGATCACGCCCAGCGCGAGCCGGTCCTTGACCGAGCCGAGCGGGTTGAAGGCCTCGATCTTGACGAACAGGTTGACGTGCGCAGGCGCCAGCCGGTTGATGCGCACGACCGGCGTGTTGCCGATCGTGTCCAGGATGCTCGGAAATCTGGCCACGCGAATCTCCGTTTCGGCACGAAGCCGAGCATAGCCGAGCGCCGTGCCATGGACGACTCCCGGCCTGCCGCGGGGTCCTTCAGTGGCGCGTGATCACGACTTCCAGGTAATCGCCGGGAACGACCATCGTGCCGTCGCAGGAACGGTTGAAGTGGTCGATCAGCGCCAGCAGGTCGCGTTCCAGCGCCGTCTGCTGCCGCGGTGCGAGCGCCGCGAAGGCCTTCAGCGTCGGTCCGTAGTAGTTGCGGAAGATCTCCAGCCAGTGCTCGGGCGAGCGGTAGCGGAACACGAACTGGCGCTCGGCGCAGGTGATCGCATCCGCGTGCGGATCGAACCAGTCGGCGAGCCGCGCGCGCGTGCCCCACAGCGCCGGTGACCGTGCGCCCGCTGGCGGCGGGACGTGCTTGCCGATGATCCCGAACAGCTGGCCGATGAAGCCCTCCGGCGTCCAGTTGGCGAGTCCGATCTTGCCGCCGGGCCGGCACACGCGCAGCAGCTCGGCGGCGGCGCGCTCGTGGTCCGCGGTGAACATCACGCCGAACGTCGAGACCACCGCGTCGAAGCTCGCGTCCGCGAACGGCAGTGCCTCGGCGTCGGCCTCGCGGAAGTGGATCTCCAGCCGCTCGGCCGCGGCGCGCTCGCGCGCGCGCTCCAGCAGTGCCGGCACATAGTCGCTGGCCACCACATCGCACCAGCGCCGGGCAGCCGCGAGCGCGGCGTTGCCGTTGCCGGCGGCGACGTCGAGAACGCGCTGCCCGGCGCGCAGGTCGAGCGCTTCACACAGTGACTCGCCGACGATCTGCAAGGTGGTGCCGACGACGGCGTAGTCGCCGGAGGACCACGCGCCGTGCTGGCGCGCCTTGAGCGCGGCGAGGTCCGTCGCCGCAGCGGCGGGGATCGCGGAAGTCATGGTGCTCGCCCCGCTCCTCTGGCCGAGACTTCGGCCGGCATCGCGTCGAGCGGCGACTCGAAGGCGATGAACAGCACGCAGGGCGCCCCCTTGGCGCAGACCGCGCTGTGCGGCTTGCCGGCCGGACCGTAGGCGTACATGCCGGCCTTGAGCTTCTTCGTCGGCTCGCCGGCGTAGCTCACGTCCAGTTCGCCGGAGACCAGCACCATGCGCTCGGCGGAAGTGTGGGTGTGGCTCGGAATCGTCGCTCCGCCGGGGACCTTGAAGAACACGTCCACGTTGGGCTGCGCCGGGTCGCCATGCAGCACGGCGATCGCGCAGCCTTCGGGCAGGAACGGCGGGCACGGGCCCCATTGCAGCTGCGCGTCCTTGAACGTGTGCGCGACCGAGGGTTCCGCCGCGCTCGTCGCGATTGCGGCCAGCGTACCGGCGACGAGCAGCAGGGCCGGCGATGCGCTTCGAAGGTGCTTCCACATGTGACGTCTCCTGGATGAGGGTGGGCGGTCGCGGCGGATGCCTGGCCCGATGGCAGGGCCGGCGGCATACTTCCGGCAACCGACGCGATCACCGTAGCGATGCGGCGTGGAGGGCAGCGTGGTAGCCGGCGTGGAATCGTCCGTTGAATCGCCCGCCGGGCGCGGGACGCGCCTGCGCATGCTTGGGGTTTTCGAGATCAGCCGGGATGGCCATGTGCTGCCGCTGCCGGCGTCGCGCAAGCTGCGCGCGCTGGTCGCCTATCTGGCCCTGGCCGCACGTCCGGCCGGCCGCGGCCAGCTGTGCGAACTGCTCTGGGACGTGCCCAACGATCCGCGCGGCGAACTGCGCTGGTGCCTGTCGAAGATCCGCGGGCTCCTCGACACGCCCGGCCACCGACGCGTGATCGCGCATGACGACGCGATCCGGCTCGATCTGGACGACTGCAGCGTCGATGCGATCGAGATCGCGCGCGCCGCGCGCGATGGCATCGAGACACTGCCGCTGGAGCGTCAGCGCGCGCTCGCGGCGCTGTTCACCGGCGACTTTCTCGAAGGCCTCGAAATCGACCGCAACCCGGGATTCGCGGCGTGGCTCACCGCGCAGCGCCGCCGGTTTCGCAGCTGCCATGCCGCCCTGCTGGAACAGCTCGCGCTGCGTCTGCCCGACGACGAGGCGCTCGCCTACCTGGAGAAGTGGCAGCAGCTCGCACCCTTCGACCGGCGTGTGCACGAGCAGCTGCTGGTCACGCTGGCGCGCAGCGGCCGCATCCGTGAAGGCGAGGCGCATCTGGCGGCGACCGTCGCCCTGTTCGAGGCCGAGGGGCTCGATTCGGCGCCGATCCGCGAGGCCTGGCGTGCGAGCCGTGCGCCGCCGCCGCAGGTCGTCGTCGAGGCCGTGGCCCATGCCCAGGCCGCAACCGAGGGTGTCGCGGCAACGGCGCGACGCGCGTCCATCGCGGTCATGCCGCTTGCCGATGTCTCGCCCGCGCCGCAGCAGCGCGGCGGCCTCGCCGCTGCGCTGGCGCACGACATCACCACGCGCCTGGCCAAGCTGCGCAGCCTGTTCGTGATCGCGCAGGGCAGCACCATGGCTCTGCATGAGCGCCGCATCGGCCCGGAGGAAGCCGGGCGCATGCTCAACGTCGATTACGTGCTGGCCGGAGTGGTGCGCGTCCAGGCGGCGCACATCGCCGTCACGGTCGAGCTGGTGGAGACGCGGACCGCGCGCATCGTCTGGTCCGAGATCCTCAACCAGAAGCTCGGCGACACCTTCCTGATGCTCGAACAGATCGGCAATCGCATCGTCGCGTCGATCGCCGCGGAGATCGAGGCGCTGGAGCGCAATCGCGCGATCCTGCGGCCGCCGGCCTCGCTCGACGCCTGGGAGGCGCATCACCGCGGGCTCTGGCACATGTACCGATTCACGAGGGCCGACAACGAGCAGGCGCAGCACTTCTTCGCGACCGCGGTGCGCCTCGACCCGACGTTCTCGCGCGCCTGGGCCGGCCTGTCGTTCACGCACTTCCAGAATGCCTTCCAGGGCTGGCAGCGTTCGCCAGCCGAGATGGACCGCGCCTACCACGCGGCCGGGCAGAGCCTGATGGCCGACGACCGCGATCCGGCCGCGCACTGGGCGATGGGCCGCGCACTGTGGCTGCGCGGTGGCGCCGACCAGGCCGTCCTCGAGCTGGAACAGGCTGTTGACCTGAGCCCCAATTTCGCGATGGCGCATTACATGCTGGCCTTCGTGCGCGCGCAGACCGGCGATGCGGACGCGGCGATCGCCTCGTCGGACCGCTCGCGCACCCTCAGTCCCTACGATCCGTTGCTGTTCGCGATGCTCGGCGCGCGCGCGTTGGCGCTGACGCGTCTGGGACGCTTCGAGGAGGCCGCGGACTGGGCGACGAAGGCTGCCGCGCGGCCCAACGCGCACGTGCACATCCATGCGATCGCGGCGTTCTGCAACGCTCTCGCCGGCGCCGTGCAGCCCGCACAGGCGCATGCCGCTGCCGTGCGGCGGCTCTGGCCGCATTATGGCATCGCGGATTTTCTCGGCGCGTTCCGGCTCGACGACGACGGCGCCGCGCGGTTCCGGCGCGGCGCGGCAGCTGTCGGCATGGCGTGAATCCACGCCGTCACGGCCGGCGCGGTGCGTGACAGCAGGGGACTCAGGAGCGCGCCTGCACCCGCCTGCCGCGCGGCTTCGATGGGGCGCCGGCCAACAGGGCCAGCGCCTCGTCGCACCAGGCCAGCGTCGTCTTCTCGCCCATGATGCCCAGGCGCAGGCCCAGATAACGGCCGCGCCGGCGTGGCGACAGCTGGTCCGGCTCGGGGTAGTGCTCGGCCATCACCGACTCGTACCAGGCCAGGCGATCAACATGGTAGGCGCGGCGGCGCTGCAGTTCGGCGACGATCGTGTCGGCATCGACGTCGCCGAGTGCGAACAGCTTGACCAGCAGCTCTTCCTTGACCGATGGCGGCTCGGTCGGTGTCTCGACCCACGCATCGAGTGCCTCGCGGCCGCGTCTGGTCAGCGTATAGACGATGCGGTTCGGGCGGTCCGACTGTGCGACCGTCTCGCTCTGCACCCAGCCGGCCTTCGCCATCTTGTGCAGCTCCTGGTAGATCTGCTGGTGGCTGGCTTTCCAGAAGAAGCCGACGGTCTGGTCGAAGCGCTTGCCCAGCTCGTAGCCGGTCTGCGGCCGGTCGAGCAGCGACACGAGGATCGCGTGGGCGAGCGCCATCGCGCGGTGCGGTTCAGGCGGCGGCGAGCAGGCGCGTGCGCGCGGCGTCGTACTCGCGCTTCAGCCGCGCGACCAGCTCGGCCGCGCTGGTGACCTGCCGGACTGCGCCGATGCCCTGGCCGCAGCCCCAGATGTCCTTCCAGGCCTTGGCGTCGGTGTTGCCGCCGGAGCCGAAATCCATCTTGCTCGGATCGGACTGCGGCAGGTGGTCCGGGTCGAGGCCGGCATTGACGATCGACGGCCGCAGGTAGTTGCCGTGCACGCCGGTGAACAGGTTCGTATAGACGATGTCCGCGGCGGCGCAGTCCACGATCGCCTGCTTGTAGCGCGCGTCGGCGTTGGCCTCGTGCGTGGCGATGAAGGCCGAGCCGATGTAGGCCAGGTCCGCGCCCATCGCCTGCGCGGCGAGGATCGCGTCGCCGGTGGCGATCGCGCCGGACAGCAGCAGCGGCCCGTCGAACCAGCGGCGGATTTCCTGGATCAGCGCGAACGGCGAGGTCGTGCCGGCGTGGCCGCCGGCACCGGCGGCGACGGCGATCAGGCCGTCGGCGCCCTTGTCGATCGCCTTGTGCGCGAAGCGGTCGTCGATGACGTCGTGCAGCGTGATGCCGCCGTAGGAATGGATCGCCTCGTTGACCTCGACGCGCGCGCCCAGCGAGGTGATGACGACCGGCACCTTGTACTTCACGCACATCTCGAGGTCGTGTTCGAGGCGGTTGTTGGACTTGTGCACGATCTGGTTCACCGCGAACGGCGCCGCCGGTGCGTCCGGATGTGCCTGGTTGTGGCGGTCCAGTTCCTCGGTGATGCGCTTGAGCCACACTTCGAGCTGGTCGGCGGGCCGCGCGTTGAGCGCCGGGAACGAGCCGACGATGCCGGCCTTGCACTGCGCGATGACCAGGTCCGGATTGGAGACGATGAACAGCGGCGAGCCGACGACGGGCAGGCGCAGCGTGCGCAGGATGGGAGGCAGGGCCATGGACGGACTCCGGGGTGGGGAAGCAGGCGATCGCGACTCTATATGCAAAGAGTTTTATATGCAACGATAGGAGCACCATGGCAGGTCCACGTCACCCATGGGCGGTCCGTGAGGACCCGTCAGCCCGCTTTCGCGGGCATGACGGTTGCAGGCCGCGGCCGGCGCCTACTTCGCCCAGTCCGCGTAGAACGGCGGCAGGTCGTCCGGCACCTTCGCGGTGAACGCCGGCGCGCGCTTTTCGAGGAAGGACTGCACGCCTTCCTTGCCGTCCTTGAGGCTGGTGTAGAACACCGCCAGCGAATCGACCTTGTGCGCCTCCAGCGGGTGCGGCTGCGCAGCGTTTCGGTACAGCATCTGGCGGGTGAGCGCGACCGCCACCGGCGAGCGGTTGTCCACGAACCTGTGCGCGATCCGGTACGCCTCCGGCAACAGCTGCTCCGGCGGCACCACCGCCTTGACCAGCCCGCCGCGGCGCGCTTCCTCGGGTTCGAGGATGTCGGCGCCGTAGCACCATTCGAGCGCCTGCGAAATACCGACGATCCGCGGCAGGAACCAGCTCGAACAGGCTTCCGGCACGATGCCGATCTTGCCGAACACGAAGCCGATCCGCGCCTTCTCCGATGCAATGCGCACGTCCATCGCCAGCGTCATCGTCGCGCCGATGCCCACCGCTGCGCCGTTGATCGCGGCGATCACCGGCTTGGTGCAGTTGAAGATCGCCAGCGTCACACGGCCGCCGGTGTCGCGCACGCCGCTGCGGATCGCCGCATCGTCGAGGCGCTCGTTCATGTCGCGCAGCGTCGGCCGCTGCGACTCGTCGAGGCCGAAGACGTTGCCTGGCCGGGTCAGGTCCATGCCGGCGCAGAACGCGCGCCCGGCGCCTGTGACGACGATCGCGCGCACGGACGCGTCGCTGCTCGCGCGCCGGAACGCGGCTTCGAGCTCGTCGGCCATCTCGACCGTGAACGCGTTGAGCTGCTCCGGGCGGTTGAGCGTGAGCGTGAGGATGCCGTCGGCGACGGCCCAGTCGAGGGTGTGGTAGGTCATGGCGCGCGCAAAGGTCTCGTGTGCGTGATGGGTGCCGGATTCTATTGCCTTGCATCGGCGCAGGTGCGGGCCAACAATCGCGTCACGCCGGCGTCGCGCCGGCACGGAGGAGTGAGATGAGGATGCAAACGGCCTGCAGGGCCACGATCGTTGTGCTGGCGCTGGGCCTGGCCGCCTGTGGTTCGCGTTCCAGCCTGCCGTCGGCGAGTCCGACCCCGGGCGCCACGGCCACGCCGACGCCGACGGCGACGCCGACCGGAACGGCCACGCCGAGCCCGTCACCCTCGCCGACGCCGACCGCAACACCGACGCCCACGCCGACCACCACGCCGCCGCCGGGCGCGGCGGTGGAGATCAAGGTGCTGTCGAACCGCGCCGACCTGATCAGCGGCGACGACGCGCTGGTGGAACTGGTGTTCCCGGCGGACGCCAGCCTGGCGACGACGACCGTGACCCTCAACGGCCAGCCGATCACCTCGGCGTTTGCGCTGCGGCCGAACGGCCGCGTGATGGGCCTCGTGACCGGCATGATCACCGGCACCAACGTCATCACCGTGAACACGATCGGTCGCTCCTCGACGGCGACCCTCGTCAATCATCCCAACGGTGGGCCGGTGTTCTCGGGACCGCAGGTCCAGCCGTGGACGTGCCAGACCGGCGCGGTCGATGCGCAGTGCAACCAGCCGGCCGAGTACACGTTCCTGTACAAGTCCACCGATCCGACGGTCACCGAGCTGCAGCCCTACGATCCGCAGAATACGCCGTCCGATCTGGCGATGACGACGACCGACGACGGCAAGACGCTGCCCTTCATCGTGCGCCAGGAGCGCGGCTACCAGGCGCGCGACGAGTACAAGATCCTGATGCTGTACCGGCCGGATCAGCCGTGGGCGCCGTGGGCACCGCAGGACCAGTGGAACCACAAGCTGCTGGTCACGCACGGCGGCAGCTGCGGCACCGACCACGGAGCCGGCAGCGCGCCGCTGGAAGACTATTCCGGCACGATTCCGCCCAACCCGCTGCTGGAACAGAGCTATGTCACCGCGCTCGGCCGCGGCTTTGCGGTAATGTCCACTGCGCTCGACAATCTCGGCCACAACTGCAACCTGGTCACCGCGGCCGAATCGCTGATGATGGCCAAGGAGCGCCTGATCGAGCAGTACGGCGAGCTGCGCTACACCATCGGCACCGGCTGCTCCGGCGGTTCGATCACGCAGCAGCACGTCGCCAATGCCTATCCCGGCATCTACCAGGGCCTGCTGACGATGTGCGCCTACCCGGACGCGCTCAGCACCGGCGCGCAGTTCGCCGACCTGCACCTGCTGCGCCTGTACTTCGAGTTCCCGAATCGATGGGCGCCGGGCGTGGTGTGGACCGAGCAGCAGTGGGCGGACGTCGAAGGGCATATCTCGCACGCCAACGCGGTCGCCGCCGACGAGGGCTTCTTCAAGGCCGCGACCGATCCGACCAACGACTGCGGTGTACCCGCTGATCAGCGTTACCACCCGCAGAACAATCCGGGCGGCGTGCGCTGCGGTCTGATGGACTACATGATCAACGTGCTCGGTCCGCGTCCACCGGAAGTGTGGGGGGCGCAGGAGCAGGCGCTCGGCCGCGGCTTCGGCGGCTTCTTCGCCGACAACAAGGGCATCCCCTACGGCTTCAACGCACTGATGAGCGGCCGCATCACGCCGGCGCAGTACGTCGATCTCAACGTCAAGATCGGTGGCCTGGACATCGACTTCAAGCCCACGGCCGAGCGCCTGGTCGCCGACCAGCCGGCGCTGCCCAACGCCTACCGCAGCGGCGGCGTCAACGTCACCAACAACCTGAATCGCGTCGCCATCATCAACTTCACCGGCCCCGATCCGGGCATCGCCCACGACGTCGTGCACGCCTGGTGGACGCGCTGGCGGCTCGAACGCGAGCACGGCAACCACGACAACCACGTGATGTGGGGTGGCCCGGTGCCGCTGATCGGCGACACCCAGTACGTGTACCAGGGCCTGACGGCGATGGATCAGTGGCTCGCCGCGGTCGAGGCGGACACGCGCGACGTGCCGCTGGCGCAGAAGATCGTCGAGAAGAAGCCGGCGAGCATCCACGACCAGTGCAGCAACGGCGCCGGTGTCGTGCTGCTCAACCAGGTCTGTCCCGAGCTGATCCAGTTCCGCTTCGAGACGCCGCGCGTCGTCGCCGGCGACCTCAAGGAAGCCGACACGATGAAGTGCGCGCTCAAGCCGTTCAGCCGCACCGACTACGGCGTGCTGCAGGCACTGTTCACCGAGAGCCAGTGGACGCAGCTCGAAACCCTGTTCGCCGACGGCGTCTGCGATTACAGCCAGCCGCCGGTCGATTTCCAGGGCACGATCCCGTGGCTGACCTACCAGAACGCGCAGGGCGAAGTGATCTACGGCGGCACGCCGCTGCCGGCGGTGCCGGAGAACTCCGGCACGGGCTGGTTCAGTCCGGCGTTCTCCGGCACGTGGTGACACTGCCCTGCGGATGAGCGTCCCGGGCTTCGACTGCGCGCCACTCTCGCTGCTCGGCCAGACGCGCGACGTCCATCGGCGCGGCAGCGGGCCGGCGGTGATCGTGCTGTCGGAGATTCCGGGCATCACACCCGAGGTCGCGCGCTTTGCGCACTACGTCGCCGACGCCGGGTTCACCTGCTACCTGCCGCAGCTGTTCGGCACGCCGATGAAGCCGCTGACGCTGGCCTATGCCGGGCAGGTGACGGCCCGCGCCTGCATCAGCCGGGAGTTCGGCCGCCAACCGGTCGAGTCCGATCGTCGAATGGCTGCGCGCGCTGGCGCGGTATGCGCATGCGGAGTGCGGCGGTCCCGGCGTCGGCGTCGTCGGCATGTGCCTCACCGGCAACTTCGGCCTGGCGATGATGCTCGACGCGCCGGTGATCGCGCCGGTGCTGTCGCAGCCCTCGCTGCCGGGCGGCTTCACCGCCGCGCAGCGCGCGGGACTGCATGCCTCGCCCGAGGAGATCGCGGCGGCGAAGGACAAGATCGAGCACGAGCGCGCACGCATCCTCGGCCTGCGCTTCAAGGGTGACCCGATGTGTCGCGCCGAGCGCTTCGAGCACCTGCGCCACACCTTTGGTGATGCTTTCGAGGCGATCGAACTCGATGACCGCCATGCCAAGCGAGGCACGCCGCTGCCACCGCACAGCGTGCTGACCACGCACCTGATCGACCGCGACGGCGAACCGACGCGCGCGGCACTCGATCGCACGCTGACATTCCTGACCGAACAGCTCAAGCCCGCAGTTTGACACCGATGGTGCGGAATCCCGCACACTGCCGCACCTGTCGAATGCTCGGGATGCCGCCGTGAGTCTTCTGTTTTCGCCACTCCAGCTCGGCGCGCTGGAGTTGGCCAACCGCATCGTCATCGCGCCGATGTGTCAGTACTCGGCTGAGGACGGCTGTGCGACGGACTGGCACACGATCCACCTCGGCCATCTGGCCTTGTCCGGCGCCGGCCTGCTGATCATCGAGGCCACGGCGGTCGAGGCGCGCGGGCGCATCTCCTGGGCGGACCTGGGACTGTGGAACGACGCCAACGAGGCGGCGCTGGCGCAGGTGCTGGAATCGGTGCGGCGTTACAGCGCGATGCCGATCGGTATCCAACTGGCGCATGCGGGTCGCAAGGCCTCGACCGCGCGGCCGTGGGATGGTGGCGGCGTGATCGCACCGGACGACCCGAAGGGCTGGCAGACCCTGTCGGCATCGGCACTGCCGTTCAGCGACGGTGATCCGCCGCCGCAGGCGGCGACGGTCGAGGATATCGACGACGTCGTGCAGGCGTTCGTCGATGCCGCGCTGCGCGCGGAGCGCGTCGGGCTGGACGTCATCGAGATCCACGCGGCGCATGGTTATCTGCTGCATCAGTTCCTGTCGCCGCTGTCGAACCGGCGCGACGACGACTACGGCGGCAGCCTGGAGAACCGCATGCGCCTGACGCTGCGCGTGTTCGACGCGGTGCGCGCTGCGGTCCCTGCATCGCTTCCGGTTGGCATCCGCATCTCGGCGACGGACTGGGTCGAAGGCGGCTGGGATCTCGATCAAAGCCTCGTGCTGGCCCAGGCGCTCGACCGGCGCGGCTGTGCCTACATCCACGTGTCCAGCGCCGGCCTGAGTCCGCGGCAGAAAATCGCCGTCGCGCCCGGCTTCCAGGTGCCGTTCGCCGAGGCGATCAAGCGCGCGGTGCACATGCCGGTGATCGCGGTCGGTCTGATCACCGAGCCGCAGCAGGCCGAGCGGATCCTCGCCGAAGGACGCGCCGACGCCGTCGCGCTGGCGCGCGGCATACTCTACGACCCGCGCTGGCCCTGGCATGCCGCCGCGGCGCTGGGCGCGAGTGCCGTGGCGCCGCCGCAGTATCTGCGCGCCGAGCCGCACGCGCACAAGGGCCTGCTGCGTGCGGGTTAGGCTGCGGCGATGAGTGCGACTGACCCCGAACCGCGCGGCCTGCCGGCTGCCGGTGACGAGATCGCGGCGGCGGCAGCGTCGCGTCCGACCAGCGATCGCGTCCTGCAGTGGGTGCTGATCGGCCTGCTCGTCACCGGCTGCTGGCTGGTGCTCAAGCCGTTCTTCACCGCGATCATGTTCTGCGCGGTCGTCGGCATCTCGACCTGGCCGGCGTATGAGTGGCTGCTGCGCAGGCTGGGCGGTCGTATCGAACTGGCCAGCGTGCTGGCGAGCGTGGCGGTCCTGCTGCTCGCGGTGACACCGCTGGTGCTGCTGTTCAGCTCGCTGGTGGACGGCTTGCGCATCGCCGCCGACCTGCTGGAGCCCTGGCTGACCGACGTGCCGGCGACCCCGCCGGCCTGGCTCGATTCGATTCCGCTGGTCGGTTCCGGACTGTCACACTGGTGGCACGACGCGACGGCCCGCGGCACCAGTGCCGGCGAAATCCTGCGCGATCTCGCCGGTCCGGCGCGCAGCATCGCGCTGGCCGGCGGCCGCCAGGCCGGCAATGCGCTGATGCAGGTGGGCCTGATCGTGATCCTGCTCTACTTCGTGTACCGCCACGGACCGGTGTTCGCCGGCCAGATCGTGCGCGCGGCCGAGCGCACGGGCGGCGAGTTCGCGCGCGAGATGCTGGCGACGGCGCGTCGCTCGATCGTCGGGGTGATGTTCGGCGTCGTCGGCGCCGGCCTCGCGCAGGCGATGGTCGCCTCGCTCGGCTTCTGGATCGCCGGTCTGCCGAATCCCTTCCTGCTCGGTGCATTGACCTTCGCACTGTCGCTGGTGCCGCTGGGGCCGCCGATCCTGTGGGGCGGCGCCGCGGTGTGGCTGTTCCACGGCGGCGAACCGGGACGTGCTCTGTTCATGCTGCTGTACGGCTTCTTCGGCATCAGCTCGGTCGATAATCTGGTCAAGCCGCTGATCATCAGCCACGCCAACCGCATGGCCTTCGCGCTGACGCTGATGGGCGTGATCGGCGGCCTGATCGCGTTCGGCGTGATGGGCGTCTTTCTCGGGCCGGCGCTGCTGGCGCTGGCGATCAGCCTGACCCGCCACTGGCTCGATTACGGGGCGGCCGCCGGTAGATGATGTGATAGACCAGCGCGACCAGCAGCGCGCCGCCGACCAGGTTGCCGGCGATCACCGCTCCCAGGTTGTGCAGCAGGCCCCATCCGTCGAGCCGGTCGATGCCGGGAATCGGCGCGGCGACCGCATCCTTGAGCAGCATCGCCAGCGGGATCAGGTACATGTTGGCGATGCTGTGTTCGAAGCCGGCGGCGACGAAGGCCGAGATCGGGAACACGATCGCCACCGCCTTGTCGATCACGCTGCGGCCGGCCATCGCCATCCACACGGCCATGCAGACGAGCATGTTGCACAGGATGCCGTTGAAGAACAGCTGGCCGGCCGGCGCGGCGCACTTGGCTGCGGCGATGCGCACGACCGTCTCGGCGACGCGGCCGCCGTTCATCGCGGGGTGATGCGAGAGCCACACCAGCAGCGCCAGCCCGGCGGCGCCGACGAAGTTGGCGAGGCAGACGACGACCCAGTTGCGCAGCACTTCGTGGGTGGCGATGCGCCCGTCGGCCCAGGCCATCACCAGCAGGTTGTTGCCGGTGAACAGCTCGGCGCCGGCGACCACGACCAGCAGCAGGCCCAGCGAGAACACCACGCCGCCGAGCACGCGGCTCGCCGCGAAACCCAGCGTCGGATCGCTGACGACGAGCACGTAGTAGAGCGCGCCCAGGCCGATGAACGCACCGGCGAGGACGCCGAGCATGAGCATCTTCAGCAGCGGCATGCGCGCCTTGGCGACGCCGACGTGCTGCACGCGCTCGGCGATCTCGGCCGGGGCGAAGGCGTCGAAGCCGTAGATCGCCATCGCGCTCAGGCCATCAGCCGCGCGGCGATGACCAGGCAGCCGACCAGTTCGAACAGGTAGGTCACCCCGGCGGAGAACTGGCGGAAGCGGAACACGCCGGCGAGCATGCCGTAGGCGTGCAGCAGGCGCGCGGCGAGAAAGCCGACCACCAGCACCGCGAGCAGCGATGCCGGCGCCAGCATCTGCGCGAGTGCGAGCACGATCAGCCCGAACGGCAGTGCGTGTTCCAGATGATTCAGGTGCGCGCGGATCGCTTTCTTCATCTCGACGTTGTCGCCGTCGCCGTTGCCGATGCGCAGTTTCATGCGCAGCCGCGACACGTTCAGCGCCAGCAGCGTCAGCAGCAGCATGCTGGCCGCGACATAGCCGTGGAAGTAGGTCATGTGTGCCCCCGGTCGTGCGATGGCCGCCAGACTAGCGCATCCATCGCACGACCGGGGTGGGGCTCAATCCGATTCGGCGATCTCGACCGACAGGCTGGCGATGATGTTGTCCAGCACCCGCGCCTTCAGCTCGGCGTTGTCCTGCAACCCCGCCTTGAAGTCGTCACGGGCGGTCCTGCAGGCGGCGGCGTCGTACGTGGCGGTATCGGCCGTGTTGCAGGGCGGGTTGTTGATAATGGGTGCGTAACCGTCGAGCGCCGAGAATGCATCGTCGTCGGCACCGCGGTCCATCCAGCGGTCGTAGTGGACCACGACCGCCAGCCCCAGGTGACGCCGATCGGGACCGAGGGTCACCGCTTCCGGCAGGTCGAGCACGACGCTCTGCGCCGACTCGGCCAGCTTCAGGGTGAAGCAATAGTGTTTCGCCGTGTCGGCGGGGCTGTCGTAGTAGTCGCACTGGGTCAGGTAAACGGCGTGGCCACGCATGTCGACTTCCCCCTCGCCGGGCGCGGCGGTGACCGGCACGAGTGCGATCCTGAGCCCGCAGTAGGTGCCCGGCGCGGCGCCGACTTCGCCCAGATCGACATAGGTGTCGTCCGGCTGGCTGACGTCGAGAATGCCGCCCGGCGCGTGCTCGTCCGCGCCGTGTGCCCAAGCGCCGGACAGGATCGAGCCGAGGACCTCGCCTGCGACGCGGGCGAGGCCGCAGCCGACCAGTGCGACGGGTTCGAGCTTCAGCAGGCCCGTTTCCAGCTGGAACTGCCGGTGGTCGGGTGTGCGCGTGAACTGCTTGGTCGTGCCTTCGCCGACGTCGATCGTGTCGCTGCGCGACTTCAGGTTCTTCGCGCCGACCTGGGCGTGGATGCCCGCGATGCTCTGATTGTCCGCGCAGGCCTGCACGGCCAGCGCGGTCAGAGCGACGGCAATGATCTTTTTCATGTCGTGATTCCGGATTCAGTTCGTGGAAAAGTCGTAGGCGATGCCGACGCGGAGGTCGCCGCGCTCGTCCTGATCGCCATGCAGATTGCGGATGACGGGCAGTTGTCCTGAAACGTGGACGAGCCAGTCGGTGGCCGGTGCCCAGACCAGGCCCGGCGCGACGAACATGGCCGTGCCGCCGCTGTCGTCGTCGCGCACGCCGCCGAAGCGGTTGTAGTCCGCGATCCGGCCTTCGAGGCCGAGCTGCAGACTCCAGCGCGGGGTCAGCGCGTACTGGCCGGTGACGGTGCCCAGCACCGCGGTGCCCTGCTCCAGTCCCTGGTAACCGGTGTCGAGCGGCTCCAGCACGGACAGGCTGGCGTAGAGCATGCGCGGGAAGCGGAAATAGCCGTACCAGAGGCCGGCGCTCGCCGCCCAGGCGCCGGTGCCGGGCTGCGCGTCGATGTCGATGGGCTCGCCCGCGTCATTCTTTTGCTCCGACGCGGTCGGCAGGCGCAGGCCCGCCTGCACGCCCCAGAGATGGCGCGCCGTCATCTGGCCGCTGCGGCCGAGCGTGTACTTCGCGGTGAGCTCGGCGTCGCCCAGGCCGGAGGCCTCTTCGCGCGCCAGCGTGCGGTTCGATGCGGACTTGCTGGACAGCGGCACGCGCAGCGCCAGGCTGAAGTTCTCGCTGAAGGCATAGGACGCGCCGAACACGGTGCGGTCCTCCTGCAGATGCTGGCGTTCCAGGCCCGTGCCCTGGTGTTCCGAACGGTTGCTGTAGTCGAGTGCGAAACGCAGGCGCCCTGCGTAGGACTTCTCGACGCCCATCAAGGTGAGGGTCGGATCGCCGCACTGGCAGCTGGCGCAGGCCAGCGCCGCCGCCGGCCAGGCGGACGCGATCCAGATCGCGGCGAACGCCATCGGCGCCCGCCCGCGGGTGGTGAAGGTGTGCATGTTGTCTCCCGAAGCCGCGCGCGGCGGCCAGATCGATGAAGGAGCCGCGCAGCTTGTGCGCGGTCCGGTGCGGTGATCGATCAGGCGACGGCAGGAGGTCCGCGTGACGGCGGCAGCCGCAGGTGCGGCGCGGATGCGGGAACGGGGGCGATCGGGATTGGCGCGGCCGCATCGGTGCCGGCGGCCGCCACCGCGACCGCGACACTGGCGAGCGGTGCGCCGCCGTGTACGGTCAGGCACAGCGTGCAGTCGGCCGCGGACTGCGGCGCCCGATCCTGCTGCAGCTTGCGCAGGACCTCGTGCGGCGTGACGCGGCGCATCTCGCGCAGCAGCGCCGGATTGATGTTGCCGCAGATCGCATACAGCAGCGGATCGCCGCGCTGCCGTGCCCAGGCCTGCGCGTGCAGCGTCGGCAGCAGCAGCTGGCCGAGGATGGCCAGGCCGCCGAGCAGCGCGACGAGGGGACGATGGCGGCGGGCGGGCTTCACGCCGCGATTATGCCCGAGCCGGCTTCAGCCCGGCGTCAGTGCGCCTTCCGGCGCCGGCTCGGCGGTGCGTGTGCCGGACGTCGGCGCGACCGGCATGCCATGCGCGACGACATCGTCGAGCTGATCGGGGAAGCGTGGCGGAATCGCGCCGCTGTCCAGCTCGGCCCAGGCGATCATCTGCCGGCCGAGCACGTCCGGCGCGTCCGGTGTGAGCTTGTCCTGCCACCAGTACTCGAACACGGCGCGGTCAGCCGTCAGGTGCACGATGCCGTAGCCGTGATCGACCCACTCGATGAACTGCACGTTCTTGTTGCCGTCGATCAGCGCGTACTCGATCGCGCGCGCGCCGACGATGGTCGGCGCCGAGCCGACCGGCAGGCCGGCGCTGTTGGCGACCAGTTCGTCGGCGCCGCCGCGGCCCATCGAGGTCGGCGCGAACTCGACGCCGACCGAGGCCGCGCGCGTGCTGACCGGGCCGGCTGCGCCGGTCGTGGCGCGGCCGTAGCCGGCGGGGAAGTTCGCCGCGGTCGAGCCGGGGCGCGGATTGGGCACCGGCAGGCCGGGCACGTAGGTGCCCAGCAGCGCGTTGTCCTCGACCAGGTCGGAACCGAAATTGCCGTGCGCGTCGCCGGACACGACGATCGTGTTGCGCACGCGCGTCGATGCCGGGTTGTCGCCGCGCAGGTAGCCGAACAGCGCCGCGCGTTCCTCGGTGTAGTCGGCCCAGCGCGAGATGCCGAGCTTGGGCGTAGGCACGCCATCGACGAGGTCCGGAATGTCCGCCGGCGCGATCCAGGTCTGGTTGTTGATCAGCTTCCAGCGCACGCCGGCCTGCTGGGACTGCAGCAGCGACTGCGTCAGCCACTCGAACTGCGCACGGCCCATCAGGCTGTTGCCGGACGGCAGGTGCGAAGCGTCCATGCTCAGGCCGTGGCCGGGCAGGCCGATCTGCGTATCGACGCCGAACACGTCGAGCATCGGACCGTAGGGCAGGCGCCGCCACAGCAGCGTCGTGTCCTGCGGCTCCGGGTACGAGCCGTCCTCGACGAGGATGAAGTTGCCCGAGCCGTCGGCCCTGACCGGCCGCGACGGCGTCCATTCCCAGAACGCGCGCGTGGTGTCGGCGAGTGGCGTCCGCGCCGGTTGATCGTCGAAGGGCGTGTCGAGTTCGTTGCCGTAGTCCTCGTCGATGTCGTGGTTGTCCCAGACGATGAACCACGGGTGCTGCTGGTGCGCGCGCAGGTTGTTGGGATCGCTGCGCCACAGCGCGTAGCGGCGGCGCAGTTCGGCGAGATTGCGCCAGTCGCGGTAGTCGGGGTGCGCGGTGTCCTGGATGCCGTTGCGGCCGCGCACGCCCTCGTCCTCATCGACGAAGTCGTAGATGTAGTCGCCGCAGTGGATGACCAGGTCCAGATCGTTGCGCTTCGCCAGATGACCGAGGCCGCTCCACCAGCTCGACCAGTAGCTGGAGCAGGACAGGACGGCGACGCGGATCGATTCGACGGCGCTATCCGGCGCTGTGCGCGTGCGGCCGGTGATCGACGTGCCGCCTAGCGCGCCGAAGCGGTAGTAGTAGGTCGTGCCCGGCGAAAGGCCGGTGACATCGACCTTCACCGTCCAGTCGCGGCCGGCGTTCGTGGGCTGCGTGCCGGACCGGATGACGTTGCTCATCGCCGGATCGGTGGCGACGGACCACTGCACCGGAATCTCGGTTGCGCTGGGCGTGACCTCGGTGATGCGCGTCCAGATGATCACGCGGTCCTTGAGCGGATCGCCGCTGGCGACGCCGTGCGCGAACGGCAGCGGCGTGATCGTCGGGAAGTCGAAGCCCAGTGGCGGCGTCGCGGTCGGCGTCGGACCGGGGGAAGCCGTCGGTCCCGGCGTCGGCGTGACGCCCGGGCTCGGCGTCGGGCCCGGTGCATCGCGCGAGCCGCCGCCGCAGGCGGTCAGCGCGGCCGTGCCGGCGGCCGCAGTCAGCCCGCGCAGGAAGTCGCGGCGTGTGGTCATCGCTGTATCCGGTCCGAAGTGTCCGCCGATTATGGCGCCAGCGGCGCCGGGTCGGGTTTCGGTGCCGAAGCGGTGCCGACCGCGGCGAACTCCAGATGATTCTCGCCGGACAGCGCCTGGTAGGCGGTGGCGAAACTCTCGGTGGCACCGGGTTCGGTGAAGGTCGAGACGTACCAGTACTCGCCCTGCGCGCGGTTGGCGTCGAAGTCGAGCAGGAGATAGCCCTTGCGGTCCCAGTCCGTGTAGCGGATGTGCGGATTGGTCAGCAGCATCGCCTGCTGGCCTTCCGGGATGTCGATCGCGAACGGTGAGGTGATCGAGGTGGCGACGAACTCGACGCCGACGCTGCCGGCACCGGTCAGCGGATTGTAGGCGAGCGGATTGGCCGGGTCCGGTGTGAGGTCCGCGCACCACGACGAGTGCACGTCGCCGCTGAGCACGACGAGGTTGTCGATGCCGCGATCGGCGAGGTGCGCGAACAGCTCGGCACGCTCGGCCTGGTAGCCGTCCCAGGCGTCGCCGTTGAGCTGTTGGCCGCCGCCCAGCGCCAGCGGTGCGCCCGCGAGGTTCCACTGGTGCATGACCACCTGCTGGCCGACGATCTTCCACTGCGCCGTCGAGGCGGCGAGGCCGTCCTTGAGCCACTGCATCTGTTCGGGGCCGAGCATGCGTCGATCGGCTTGCTTGCCGGTGGCCGACACCGGGATGCCGTCCGGCTCGTCGCGGTCGTAGAGCCGCGTGTCGAGCATGAACAGGTCGGCGAGGTTGCCGTAGGAGAAGCGGCGCCAGATCCGGCCGACGTTGCCGGCCTGCGGGTAGCGGATCGGCATCCACTCGTCGTATGCCTGCTGGCCACGAGCCTTGCGATCGACCCAGCGGCCTTCGGCGCCCTCGGTGTGATTGTTGGCGCCGTCGCGCCAGGAATTGTCGGCGGTCTCGTGGTCGTCCCAGATGGTGATGAACGGGAACTGGCGGTGCAGTTCCATCAGGTCCGGGTCCTGCTTGTAGTACGCATGGCGCGCGCGGTAGTCGGCGAGCGTGACCATCTCGTGGTCCGGCTGGTACGGACGCACGTCGCCGTACTCGCCGGTGCCGTACTCGTACACGTAGTCGCCCAGGTGCAGGATCGCGTCGAGGTCGGCGCGCTGGGCGAGCAGGCGGTAGGCGTTGAAGTAGCCGTGCGCGTAGGACGAGCAGGACACCACGCCGAAACGCAGGCGATCGACGGTGCCGGATGGCGCGGTGCGTGTGCGGCCGATCGGCGACAGATGGCCGAGCGCTTCGAAGCGGTAGTAGTAGGTCGTTCCCGCGGTCAGGCCGCCGAAGTCGAGCTTCACGGTCCAGTCGCGTGCTGCGCTGGTCGTGAAGTCCATCGCGCCCTGCAGCTGGGTCAGCGCCGGATCGAGATACATCTTCACGCGGCCGTTCGCTGCGGAGGTCTGCGCCGGCACGGTCAGGCGCGTCCACAGGATCACGCGGTCGGCGAGCGGATCGCCGCTGGCGACGCCGTGCCGGAACGGCGACTCCGGTGCGATCGTGCCGCCGCCCGGCTCGCTGCTGCTGCAGGCGGCGAGCGTGACGACGGCGGCCGAGGCCGAGGCGTGCTTGAGAAAGTCGCGGCGGGACAGGCCGCGGCGGCGCTGGCGGGGTGTGCGGGAAATGCCCATCGGTACGGATCCGTCGAAGGTTCAGGGGCAGGCGTTCGGACAGGCCGAGAACGGCAGCGTCACCTCGAAGGTGATGCCGAGGCCGGGCAGGCCGTTGCGGCCATTGCGTTGCGAACTGAAGTACAGGCGGGAGCCGTCCGGCGAGAACGCCGGGCCGGTGATCTCCGACTGCTGGCTGTGGTCCACGAGCTGCAGCAGCGGCAGCACGCGGCGGTCCGGCAGGATCACGCAGATCTGCATGTCGCCGCCATCCTCGGCGACCAGCACGTCACCGAACTCGCTGACGGTGAGATTGTCCACGCCGCTGAGCACCGGGTTCTCCGCGGTGGCGAAATCGTAGATCACCTCGATCGTCTCGCGGCCGATATCGTGGCACCAGATGCGGTTGTCGCCCTTGGTCGAAAAGTAGATCAGGCCTTCGTGGTGCCAGATGCCCTCGCCGCCGCGGAAGCGCGAACCCGGCGCCTCGGCGCCGAGCGCGCTGCGCACGCCGGCCTGCGCCTGGTCGGGCTGGACCACGTCCTCCCAGATCACGGCGTGCATGCCGTTCACGTTCAGGCCGGCGTCGTCGAGCGTCGCCCCGCGCGCACCTTCGGCGAAGCGCAGCACCTGCAGCCGGCCTTCCTGCAGCGCCGGACGCTCCGCGCCGGCCGGCCAGTCGGCGGCGCTGGGCACGAAGCGGTAGAAGCGGCCGTCGCCGGCGTCCTCGGTCAGGTACAGCGTGCGGTCGGCCGGATCGACGGCCAGTGCCTCGTGCGCGAACCGGCCCAGCGCCGGCTTCGACGTGCCTTCGCTCTTCTCGAACGGGTTGCATTCCCAGACCAGGCCGCCGTCGCGTTCCTCGCCCGACAGCCAGGTGCGCCATGGCGTGGCGCCGCCGCCGCAGTTGGAACTGCTGCCGGTCAGGATCGGGTAGGCCGACTGCAGCGTGCCATCCGCTGCGAACTTGAGTGCACCGACGCCGCCGCTGACCAGGCCGGATGCGGGCACCTCGGAGTTCGAGACGTAGATCCAGCCGCCGTCCGGCGTCGCGTAGGTCGCGCCGGCGTCGGGGAAGGTGTGCCAGAGATACGTGCTGCCGGGCAGCGGCGGCACGCCGGACACGGCGACCACGCGCGAGCGGAAGCCGGCCGGCAGGCGCAGGCCGTTCGCGTCCGCGTCGGTCAGTGCACCGATGTCGGCGAAGCGCGAGCGGACCGCGCTTCCGCCCGAACCGCCGCTGCCGGAACCGGCGCAGGCCGGCAGCAGGGCCGCGGCACCGGCCGCAGCGGCCGAGCCGAAGGTGTAACGGATGAAATCGCGGCGCGACAGCGCGCGCCGCGCGGCGAGGATGAGCTTGGACATGGCTTCCTTGAACGGCCTCTGCGGGGCCGATCCACTGCTGGGGACAGCGGATCAGCCTACGCAGCGGCCGTGAAAGCCTCGTGACAGCCCCGCGTCAGGCGCGGGCGCGGAGCGTCCCGGTGGTGACGAGCCGCACCAGCTTCTCCTGCACGTACAGCGGACCGACCAGCAGGAAGACGAGATCGTCGAAGAACGAGGGCTTGGCGCCTTCGAGCTTGTGGCCGTAGAGCTGCGCGACCCAGGCGACCAGCCACAGCGCGATGCACAGGCCCACGACGGGGGCGTGCGCGGCCTGCAGGGCGAGGATGCCCAGTACGCTGAGGATCATCCAGCCGAGGCCCGTCAGCAGGCTGCGCAGGCCCAGGCGCGCGTAGAACGCGGTGATCGGCAGCGCTGCCAGCGTCGCCAGGTTGAACCAGCCCTGCGAATCGAAGCCACCCGGCATGATCCAGTCCATCGGCACGCTCCACAGCACGCCGGTGCTGGTGAAGAAGATCAGCGGCACGCAGATCAGGTGGATGATCTGGTTGGTGCCCTGGCGGTGGCTGGCGGCGTACTCCTGCATGAACTGTTCGCGGTTGCGCATCGATGCTCTCCTCGGAAGATGTTGACGACGGCGCCATTGTCGGCCGCTGCCGCTGGCCTGTCTGTCAACTCGCCGACACTGGGGCGGTCACAGCCCCTGCGCGTCCATCAGCGCCGCGCCGCCGCGCGCGCGGACATGGCGGCGCAGCGCGCCGGCGTCCGTGAGCGTGATGCGGCCGCGGTGCAGGCGCAACCAGTGCTGCGCCTGGAAGCCGCGCAGTTCCTTGTTCACGCTCTGCCGCGTCAGTCCGAGCATGCGCGCCAGATCCTCCTGCGGCAGCGACAGGTCGATCAGCATGCCGTCGGCGGCCGGCCTGCCGTAGGCCTCGGCCAGATCGAGCAGGCGCAGGCCGACGCGCACCGACACCGGCAGCATCGTGCTTTCGATGTGGGTCAGCGCGAGGCGCAGCTTGTGGCACAGCACGCGCGCGAAGTCGCGATACCAGCGCGGGTTCTGTTCGAGCGCGGCGTGCAGTTTGGCGGCCGGCACGACCAGAACCTCGGTTTCGCCGACGGCGATCGCGTCGGTCGGCCGCGGTAGCTCGTCGAACAGCGACACTTCGCCGAACCAGGTGCCGGGCCGGTACAGGCCGATGAGGCCCTCGTGCCCGTCCGGCGTCAGGCCGACGAGGCGGATCAGCCCGGAGACGACACCGATCAGCTCCGATCCGCGCTCGCCGCGTGCGTACAGCATCTGGCCGTCGCCGAGCCGCCGGCGCTGGCCGAGCGCGGTCAGCGCCGCGGTCAGCTCGGGGCTGGCGATGTCGCGCCAGCTCTCGCTCCACAGCGCCTTGCGGCCAGCCGGCATGGTCGCGGCTTCAGCGGCGGCGCAGGATGCCGTCGTCGAGCACCTGCTGGAAGTGATCGACCAGCGTCTGTTCGAGCGGCCTGTAGCTCATGCCCAGCTCGCGCCGGCTCTTGGCGTTGTCGAAGCCGATGCGATAGCCGACGTTGAGCGTCACGAACTTGCGTGTCAGCCCGGCCATCGGTGCGACCAGCCAGACCAGGGCCTTGGGCGCTGTGAACAGCGGGAACTTGAAACCGCTGCCGAACTTCTTGCGCAGGACGCGGCCCATCTCCAGCGCATTGGTGTTCGCCGCGTTGGTGATGTAGCGGCCCTTGGCGGCCGGCGTGAAGCCGGCCTTGATGTGTGCCTGCGCGACGTCGCGCACATCGACCACGCCCATCCACAGGTCCGGCGCGCCAGGGAACATCGTGCCGTTGGCGAGCTGCTTGATGAACACCAGGCTGGTCGATGCGCTGGCCTTGGTCAGCGACGGGCCGAGCACCAGGCCCGGGTTGATCGTCACCAGATCCCAGCGGTCCTGCTTCTCCTGCATCGCCCAGGCTTCCTTCTCGGCGACGACCTTCGAATACGGATACGGCTGGTGATCGACCGTGCTGGTGGTGTTCCAGTGCTCCTCGGTGAAGGTGTGCTTCGGGACGTTCTGGCCGTCGATGCTGTCGCCGTAGATCGCCACGACGCTGCTGGTCAGCACGACGCGCTTGACGCTCGTGCAGCGGTTGCAGCTTTCGAGCACGTTGCGCGTGCCTTCGAGTGCCGGCCGCACCAGCTGCTCGTAGTTGTCCTTCAGGCCGCTGATGACGAACGGCGAGGCGGTGTGCATGACCAGCTCGCAACCCTGCATCGCCGCGTCGTAGGCGCCGGCGTCGAGCAGATCCGCCTTGAACAGCTTGAGCTTGCCCGGATGCGATTCAGACAACTCGTGCAGGTGCTCGAGCCCGGACTTCTTCTGCGGGTCGCGCACCGTGCCGTGCACGGTGTAGCCGGCTTCGAGCAGATCCCTCACCAGCCAGCTGGCGACGTAACCGCTGGCGCCGGTGACGAGCACCGGTGCGGCGGGATTGATGGTGGTCATGTGTTTCTCCCCGGAGTGGTGTGGTCAGATGCCGGTGATCAGCAGGTCGAGGGCTGCCAGGATCTCGTCGCGGTGCTCGCCGAGGTCTGCCACCTCGGTGCCCAACTGCTTCTTCGAAATGCCGGCGAGCTGCGGTGTCAGCATCGCATAGGACTTGCCTTCGATTTCGAGCGCCGGCATGAGCGTCCTGATCAGCTTGTCGCGCATGGACGCCGCGAGGCACAGCGGTACGACCACCCGCGTTTCGAGATCGGTGACCAGATCGCTCTGGACGTCCAGCAGCAATGGAAATCGGGTCTTGCTGGCCGGATTGGGATTCCGATACACGCGGAACTGCGGCATCAGAAGCCTCGTAGTTCGTCGCTGAAGACGCCATGTTTCTCGACATGGCTGTTGTAGGCATCGATGGCTTCCCGGTTGTCGGCCAGCCATTGCTCGCGGCGCTTGCTTCGCAACGCGTCCGCCAGCGCGCGCTCCAGCGTCGCGGAGAGGTTGATCTCCAGTGCGCGGGCCTTGCCGAGCAGGTCCGCGTTGATGCTGAGATTGGTCGCGCGTTTCGGCGCCTGCGGATCGAAGAGTCGGGACATGTTCGGGCCATCGGTTGGTATGCGCATATCTTATGCGCATCGATCGCGTGTGCCAAAGCGCGTGGCCACGCTACTGCGTTCGGCCGATGGGCGTCGCCCGGCGCTCCGCGACAATGGCGCCACACCATGGGGGAGACCATGAACCATCGCTTCAAGCAGGCGGTACGGGCAGCCGCGGTCCTGTGTCTGGCGCAGACCGCGCACGCGCAGACCGTCATCGACAACGCCGCACTCAACGACGAGGCCGATGGCACCAACTGGGCGGCCTGGGGCCGCACGTTCAGCGAGCAGCGCTACAGCCCGCTCGACCAGATCAACACGCAGACGGTGTCGCGCCTGGGCCTGGCCTGGTCGCTGGAGTTCGACGACGTCTGGAACGTGTCGAGCCAACCGCTCGCGGTCGATGGCGTGATCTACACGGCGGTCGGCTACAGCCGCATCTATGCGATCGACGCGCGCAGCGGCCGCGTGCTGTGGCGCTACGATCCCAAGGTCGAGTCGCGCAAGATGCGCATGGCCTGGGGCAGCCGCGGGCTCGCGTACTGGAACGGCAAGGTCTATGCCGGCGTGCAGGACGGCCGCCTGTTCGCGCTCGACGCGAAGACCGGCGCACTGGTGTGGGAGACGCTGACCACCGAGCCCGGCGACAACCGCTACATCACCGGCGCGCCGCGCGTCTGGGGCGGACGCGATGGCCGCGGCCGCGTCATCATCGGCCACGGCGGCGCCGACTTCGGCCGCGTGCGCGGCTATGTCACCACCTACGACGCCGAGACCGGCGAGCAGCTGTGGCGCTGGTGGGTCGTGCCGGGCAACCCGGCCGACGGCTTCGAGAACGCGGCGATGGAGGCGGCGGCGAAGACCTGGAGCGGCGAGTGGTGGAAGTTCGGCGGCGGCGGCACGGTCTGGAACGCGATGACCTACGACCCCGAGTTCAACCGCATCTACCTGGGCACCGGCAACGGCTCGCCGTGGAACGCACAGCTGCGCAATCCCGGTGGCGGTGACAGCCTCTACCTGTGCTCGGTGGTCGCGCTCGACGCCGACACCGGCGAATACGTCTGGCATTACCAGACCACGCCCAACGAGTCCTGGGACTTCAACTCGACGATGGACATGGTCACGGCGACCATCGAGCTGGACGGCAGGCCGCGCAAGCTGCTGCTGCACGCGCCGAAAAACGGTTTCTTCTACGTGCTGGACCGCGAGACCGGCCAGCTCGTCTCCGCCGAGAAGATCGGCAAGGTGACCTGGGCCGAGAAGATCGACCTCGCGACCGGCCGCCCGGTCGAGGTGCGCGGCGCGCGCTACGAGCACGGCCCGGCGCTGACCTGGCCCGGTTCCGGCGGCACGCACAACTGGCATCCGATGGCCTACAGTCCGGACACCGGGCTGGTTTACATCCCGGCGCGCGAGATGGCCGGCTACTACGACGGCGAGGGGCGCAGTCCGAAGACCTGGACGATGAGCGTGGACGACCCGATGGGTCTGCGCGGCTTCTTCGACGACATTCCCAAGAACGCCGGCTCGACCTCGCTGCTGGCCTGGAACCCGGTGACGCAGAAGGCGGCCTGGCGCAATCCGACGCCGGGTGCGACCAACGGCGGCGTGATCGTCACGCGCGGCGGGCTGGTGTTCCAGGGGCGCGCGGACGGCCAGTTCGTCGCCACCGACGCGCGCAGCGGCGCGGAACTGTGGCGCTACGCGATGGGCGTCGGCACGCAGGCGCCGCCGCTGACCTACAGCGTCGATGGCCGGCAGTACGTGTCGGTGCTGGCCGGCTGGGGTGGCGCACCGGCCCTGCTCGGCTCGCTGTCCGCGCAGCACGGCTGGGTCGGCCGCCAGTATCCGCGGCGCCTGCTGAGCTTCGTGCTCGATGGCGACGCCAAGCTGCCGGCCTCGCCGCCGCCGGTCGAGAAGGTCGTGCCGGTCGATGATCCTGCCTTCGTCGTCGATGCGGCGCTCGCCGAGAAGGGCAAGCACCTGTACAAGGCCTGCGTGATCTGCCACGGCACGGCCGCGGTCGCCGGCGGCTACGCGCCGGACCTGCGTGCCTCGCCAGTGCCGCTGTCGGCCGCGGGCTTCAAGGCGATCGTGCAGAACGGCGCGCTGGAGCCGCGCGGCATGCCGAAGTTCGATGACCTCGGCGACGCCGACCTCGAAGCGCTGCGCCACTACATCCGCGAACGCGCGCGCTACGAGCCCTCGGCCTGGGAGCAGATCAAGTCGATCTGGAACTTCGTCGTGCTGATGCTCAGGATGGAGCTGCTCAAGCACGGCTGGCTGGACTGAAACGGACACGACGGCCTGCGCGCCGGAGCAAGGACGCATCGGCGCGCCGTGCTATTCAAGCGCAACCTCTACGACGAATGAACGACATGACGATTCGAGGAGCGTGCTGCGGCCTGGTGCTGATGGTGGCCGGCGCGGTCCGTGCGCAGGAGCTGCCCGCCGAACTGAGTCCGGTCATCGTCATCGGCACCGCGCAGCCGCGCAGCGAATTCGAGATGCCGGCGTCGGCCGCGCGGGTGGACGCAAACGCGCTGCACGATGGCCGCGCGCAGATCTCGCTGGCCGAGAGCCTCGCGCGCGTGCCGGGCCTGACGGTGCGCGAGCGCAACAACTACGCGCAGGACCTGCAGATCCAGTCGCGCGGCTTCGGCGCGCGTTCGAGCTTCGGCGTGCGCGGCGTGCAGCTGCGCATCGACGGCATTCCGGTCAGCGCGCCGGACGGGCAGGGGCAGTCGTCGAGCTTCCTGATCTCGTCGCTGGACCGCGTCGAGGTGCTGCGCGGGCCGCTGGCCTATCTGTACGGCAACAGCGCCGGCGGCGTCGTCGCCGCGTGGAGCGTTCCGGTACCGGCCGCGACCGAGCTGCGCGCGCAACTCGGCGCGGACGGCGCCGGCACCTGGCGCATGGGCGGCGTCGCGGCGGACTCGTTCCTCGACGGGCGGCTCGGCTATCGCACCGAGCTGGCGCGCTTCCGCGGCAACGGCGAGCGCCCGCACAGCGCGGCCGAACGCACCCAGTTCGCCGGCCAGCTCGACACCGGCTTCGGCGGCGACCGGCAGCTACAGCTGCGCGTGTCCAGCCTGATGCAACCCGAGGCGCAGGATCCACTGGGCCTGACGCGCGCGCAGTTCGATGCCGATCCGCAACAGACCGATGCGTCGGCGATCACCTTCGACACGCGCAAGCGCGTCGAGGACCGCACGGTCGGTCTGCGCTACACGCAGCCGCTGGGCGCCGGACAGCGGCTGGAGCTGACCGGCTACGGCGCGCGCCGCGGCGTCGTGCAGTTCCAGGCCATCCCCAAGTCCGCGCAGCAGGCGCCGACCAGCGCCGGCGGCGTCATCGACTTCGACCGCGACAGCGTCGGCGCCGAAGGGCGCTACGTGCTCAGCCTCGCCGACTGGACGCTCAGCCTCGGCCTGCAGGCGCAGGCGCTCGACGAGGACCGGCGCGGCTACGAGAACTACGTCGGCGACAGGCTGGGCGTGCGCGGCGCGCTGCGCCGCGACGAGACCAACCGGGTCAAGGTGTTCGACCAGGTGCTGCTGGCCGAATGGCAGATGACGCCGGACTGGCTGCTGCTGGGCGCGCTGCGCCACAGTGCGCTGCGTTTCGCGTCCGACGATCACTACGTCACCGACGGCAATCCCGACGACAGCGGCCGGCGCGGCTACGACGCGACGATTCCGGCGCTGGCACTGCAGTACCGGCTCAGCGACGACGACCGCCTGTACGCGAGCTGGGGTGACGGCTTCGAGACGCCGACGATCAACGAGCTGTCGTACCGACCGGACGGCAGCAGCGGCCTGAATCTCGATCTCGACGCCGCGCGCAGCCGCAGCGCCGAGGCCGGCTGGAAGCGGCGACTGGGCAGCAGCGGTCTGTTCACGCTCGCCGCCTACGAGACGCGCACGCGCGACGAGATCGTGCCGGCGCTCAACAGCGGCGGCCGCACCAGTTTCCAGAACGCGCGCGGCGGCACGCGCCGGCGCGGCGTCGAAGCCGCGGCGGACTGGCGCTTCGCGCAGGACTTCAGCGCGACACTCGCCGCGGAGTACCTGGACGCGCGCTTCCGTGACGGCTTTTCGTACAGCAGCCGCGGCAGCATCGTCACCGTCGCGGCCGACAACCGCCTGCCGGGCGTCGCGCGCAGCAACGCCTTCGCCGAGCTGGGCTGGCGGCGCGGGCGCAGCGGCTGGTCGGCTTTCGTGGAAGGCCGCTGGTCGTACGACGTGCCGGTCGATGACGTCAACAGCGATGCGGCCGGGCGCTACGGCGTGCTGGGCGCGCGCGTGATCTACGCGCGCAGCGCGGGCTGGGGCGAGTACCGGACCTTCCTGCGCGGCGACAATCTGCTCGACCGCGACTACGCCGGCTCGGTGATCGTCAACGAGGCCAACGGCCGCTTCTTCGAGCCGGGCGCCGGACGCTCGCTGTTCGCGGGTATCGAGCTGACGTTCCGGTAGTTTCCAAGATCGATGTCATGCCCGCGCAGGCGGGTATCCAGCATTCGCAGCGGCTTCTGGATTCCCGCTTTCGCGGGAATGACGGGGAATCACCCGTTTGAGGCAGGCGCCTGCGTCGCGCGCGCCGCTATCGTCGTGTCGAAACGCGAGAACCCGCTCATGACCCAGACTCCCGACGCGCCGCAGCCGGCGCCCAAGCCCACGCGCATCGCGCCGATCGTCACGCCCGACGCCAAGTTTTTCTGGGAAGCGGCGGATCGCGAGGAGTTCGTCGGCCAGAAATGCGCTGACTGCGGCCGGTTCACGTTCCCGCCGCGGCCGATGTGCCCGCACTGCCACAGTCTCAAGCGCGAGATCGTCCCACTGTCGGGTCGCGGCAAGGTGATTTCGTGGACGCTGCCGCGGCATCCGCCGCCGTTCGGCTTCCGCGAGCCGCCGATCATCGCGGTCATCGAGCTGGACGAGGGCATCCGCTTCGTGTCGAACGTGGTCGGCACGACGCTCGACCAGATGCGGCACGACATGGCGGTCGAGGTGCTGTTCGAACCGACGATGAACAATCACAAGGTGCCGGTGTTCCGGCCGAGCGCGAAGTAGGACCCCCATGGCACGCACCTTCCACGAAGCCGCGATCGCCGGCATCGGCGCCACCGAGTTCTCCAAGGAGTCCGGCCGCAGCGAGCTGCAGCTCGCCGCGGAGTGCTCACTCGCCGCCTGCCAGGACGCCGGCGTCGATCCGCGCGACATCGACGGCATGATCACCTTCACGATCGACAACAGCGACGAGATCGGTCTCGCGCGCTGCCTGGGGGTGAAGGATCTGGCCTATACGACGCGCATCCCCGGCGGCGGCGCCGCTGCGGCCGCGACGATCTACCAGGCGATGGCGCTGGTCAACGCCGGGCTGTGCAACAACGTGCTGATCTGGCGCGCGATGAACGAGCGCAGCCAGTACCGCTTCGGCCAGAACCCGACCAACATGCAGGGCTACACCGGCGGCCACGGCACCGGCACGCTGCTGTGGTGCATTCCCTTCGGCGCGATGACGCCGGCGAGCTGGGCGGCGCTGTCGGCCGGCCGCTACATGCAGAAGTACGGCGTCACCAACCGCGACCTCGGCTACGTGACGGTGCAGCAGCGCGCCTATGCGGCGACCAATCCGGCGGCATGGTTCTACGGCAAGCCGATCACGATCGAGGATCACCAGGCCTCGAAGTGGATCCAGGAGCCGACGCTGCGCCTGCTCGACTGCTGCCAGGAGTCCGACGGCGGCGTCGCCATCCTCGTCACCAGCCTCGAACGCGCGCGTGACCTTCGGCAGAAGCCGGTGCGCATCCTCGGCGCCTGCCAGTCGATCCCGTACAACGTCGAGGTCATCTCGAACTTCTACCACGACGACCTGACGGTCATGCCGGAGGCGCACGGCGTGGCGAAGCGTCTGTATCGTCAGACCGGCCTGCGTCCGACCGACATGCAGGCGGCGATGATCTACGACGCCTTCACGCCGCAGGTGCTGATGCAGCTGGAAGCCTTCGGCTTCTGCAAGCCGGGCGAGGCGGCGGACTTCGTCAAGTCCGGCGCGCTGGCGCTCGACGGCCAGCTGCCGACCAACACCCACGGCGGGCTGATCGGCGAGGCCTACATCCACGGCATGAACAGCATGGCCGAAGGCGTGCGCCAGGTGCGCGGCACCTCGGTCAACCAGGTGCAGCGCGTGCAGCACGTGCTGGTGTCGTCCGGCATGGCCGGCGCGATCCTGGCGAAGGACTGACGCAGTCCCCGTGCGCGAGCCCGTCCAGCTCGGACTCGACATCGGCGTCGAACTGGCCGGCGAGTCCGCCGTGCAGGTCGCGGCGACGGTCTGGCTGCCGGACGACGCCGCGCACGCGCGGGCGCTGCTGGTCTGCCTGCCCGGCGGCAACATGAACCGCCACTACTTTGATCTGCGCCCTGACGATGGCGACGAGACCTTCTCGTTCGCCGCGCAGATGACCGCGCGCGGCTTCATCGTCGCCGCGCTCGACCATCTGGGCCTGGGCGACAGCAGCAGGCCACAGGATGGCTGGCAGCTGACGCCGGACCTGCTGGTCCGCGCCAACGCCGCGGCAACGCGCCAGCTGAGGTCGCGTCTGCACGCCGGCCGCCTGGCGCCGGACGTGCCGAGCCTGCCGACGCTGCCGAGCATCGGCGTCGGCCATTCGATGGGCGCGATGCTGACGATCCTGCAGCAGCACGCCGAGCCGTCCCATGCGGCCATCGTGCTGCTCGGCTTTTCCACGCGCGGCCTGCCGGAATACCTGCCGCCGGCGCTGAAGACCGTCGCCGATCCGCTGAGCGTGCGACCGCAACTGCTCGAACACGCCCGCCGCATGTTCGGCCAGCCCTACCCGGTCATTCATGGCCGCGGCGGCAATGGCGACAACGCCGAGCTGTTCGGCAGCCGCAAGGCCGATCCGCGCGGGATCCAGGCGCTCAAGCGCGCCACCGACTGCGTGCTGCCGATCCCTGCCGTGATGTCGATGATTCCGGGCAACGTCGCCCCCGAAGCCGCCGCGCTGGCCGTGCCGGTGTTCCTGGGCATCGGCGAGCGCGACATGGTCGGCCCGCCGCACCAGGTGCCCGCAGCGTTCGCCGCGAGCCGCGACCTGACCCTGTACCTGCTCGCCGAGACCGGGCACAGTCATTTCCTGTTTCCGGCGCGCACGGCGCTGTTCGACCGGCTGTCGGCCTGGGCCGACGCGGTCCTGTAGGGCAGCCCCCGCGGCCTCGTGCAAGTGGACGGTGCCGGACCGGCGCCGCTCGCCTAGAGTCGCGCGATACTTCGTTCTGGACTTTGCAAGGAGACTGAGATGGCAGCGGTACTCAAGGCCGGCGCGCGCTTCAAGAGCGCGGTGTGCGACACGCAGGTGATGGTGGTCAAGGCGCCGGCCGGCGAGCACGACCTGCGCTGCGGCGGTGTGGAAATGATCGGCGCGACCGCCGCGGCCCCGGCCGGTGCGGTGCTGGATCCGGCGCACGCCGCCGGCACGCTGATCGGCAAGCGCTACGTCAATGCCGACGAGTCGCTGGAGCTGCTGTGCACCAAGGGCGGCCAGGGCTCGCTGTCGCTGGGCGGCACTGCGCTCGAGGTCAAGCAGGCCAAGCAGCTGCCGTCGTCGGACTGAACGGCCGGGAATCGGCAATGGAGAATCGGGAATCGTAGAAGCGACGGCACGAGATGCCGCTCGCTTCTTCCCGCACTGACGATTCCCCATTCCCGATTCCCGTCTTTACCATGAACATCTCCACCATCCTCGACATGGCCGCCGAAGCCTTCGGCGAGCGTATCGGCGTCGTCGCCGGCGACACGCGCTACAGCTACGCGCAGCTGCGCGAGCTGGCGTATCGTGCGGCGCGGCGCTTCAAGGCCAGCGGTGCGCGCTATGTCGCGCTGCTCGACGTCAACAGCCCGGCGGCGCCGGTGGCGCTGTTCGGCGCGGCCTATGCCGGCATTCCCTACGTGCCGGTCAATTACCGGCTGACGCGCGCCGAGATCAACGAGCTGCTCGCGCGCGTCGCGCCGGCGGTCGTGGTCGTCGGGCCGGAGCAGCGCGCGCAGATCGACGCGCGCGCCGACCTGCAGCTGCTCGATCGTGCCGAGCTGCTGAGCCTGCCCGATGACGGCGGCGAGGTCCCGGTGCCGGAGGAAGATCCGCGTGCGGTGGCCGTGCAGCTGTTCACCAGCGGCACGACCGGCAAGCCCAAGGCGGCGATCCTGCGCCACGAGAACCTGATGTCGTACATCGTCGGCACGGTCGAGTTCGCGTCCGCCGACGAGAACGACGCGATCATCGTCTCGGTGCCGCCGTACCACATCGCCGGCATCTCGGCGGTGCTCAGTTCGACCTACGCCTGCCGGCGCATGGTGCAGCTCGAAAGCTTCGAGCCGAAGTCCTGGCTCGCCGCCGCGCGCGCCGAGGACATCAGCAACGCCTTCCTCGTGCCGACCATGCTGCAGCGGATCGTCGAGCATCTCGACGCGAGCGGCGAGGCACCCGATCTGCCGGCGCTGCGTGCGATCGCCTACGGTGGCGGCAAGATGCCGCTGTCCACGATCCAGCGCGCGATGGCGCTGTTCCCGAACGTCGATTTCACCAACGCCTACGGCCTGACCGAGACCAGCTCGACGATCGCGGTGCTCGGCCCCGAGGATCACCGCGCGGCCTACCAGAGCGCCGATCCGCAGGTGCGCCGCCGCCTCGGCTCGGTCGGCAAGCCGGCCGCGGTCGAGATCGAGATCCGCGACGAGTCCGGCCAGGTGCTCGGTCCCGAGCAGGCGGGCCTGGTGTTCGTGCGCGGTCCGCAGGTGTCGGGCGAATACCTGTCGCTGGGCAGCCAGCTCGACGCGGACGGCTGGTTCCCGACCAAGGATCGCGGCTACCTCGACGCCGAGGGCTATCTGTTCCTCGACGGCCGCGCCGACGACGTCATCGTCCGCGGCGGCGAGAACATCTCGCCGGGCGAGATCGAGGAGGTGCTGCTGTCGCACCCCGCGGTGGCCGACGTTGCCTGCGTGGCGATGCCGGACGAGCAGTGGGGCGAGGCGGTCGCTGCGGCGGTCGTGCTCAAGGACGGCGCCAAGGCCAGCGCGCAGGAACTGCAGGAACTGGTGAAGGGCAGGCTGCGCTCGTCGCGCGTGCCGCAGAAGATCGTGTTCAAGGACGCGCTGCCGTACAACGAGACCGGCAAGGTGCTGCGCCGCGTGATCCGGCAGGAGTTCGCCTGATCCGCGCCGTCCGGAGGAGCGAGGCGATGAGATCGAGGATCGGTGCGGGCATCGCGCTGCTGGGAACGTTGCTGGCGGGCTGCGGTTCCGGCGGGAATGGCCAGCCTGCGGCGGCGCCGTCCAACGTGCCGGTGCCGGTCGTCGTCGGTCCGATCGGCGACGCCGGATTGCAGGGCCATGCCCTGTGGGACAGCTGGTACGACCTCGCCGAGCTCGGCTACGCGGAGGAGGAGTACTTCGTCTCCGGCAGCGCGAAGAGCCACGCCGATCCGGCGCAGTCCGCGGCCTACACGACCCGCATCCTCGTGCGCCGCCCGCTCGACGCGACGCGGTTCAACGGCACGGTGATTCTCGACTGGGTCAACGTCACCGCGCAGTTCGAGAACGCGGTCGATACGCTGGAAGCACACCAGCTGTTTCACCGCGACGGTTACGCCTACGTGCACGTCAGCGCGCAGGCCGCCGGTGTCTGCTGCACGCCGCTGACACCGCAGGTCTGGGATCCGGTGCGCTACGCGGCGCTCGACCATCCGGGCGACGACTACGCCTTCGACCTGTTCTCGCAGATCGCGCAGCTGATGAAGACGCCGGGCGAGATCGACCCAATGGCGGGTCTGCCGGTGCGGCGCGTGATCGCCGTCGGCCAGTCGCAGTCCGGCACGCGCCTGCGCGACTACCTGATCGAGGTCCAGCCGCAGGCGCGCGTGATCGACGCCTTCCTGATCCATGCCGACGGCGGCGGGGTGAAGACCTACCCGGCCGATCCGGCGGTGCCGACGATCCAGCTGCTCAGCGAGCGCGAGGCGACGCCGGATGCGCCCACCGTCACGCGCAACTACCGGTTGTGGGAGATCGCCGGCGCCGCGCATCAGGACTTCTGGATCGGCGTGCACCAGGTGCAGGGGCAGGGCCCGCGCGCCGTCGGCGGCGTCCAGCGTCCCGCGTCCGCGGACGAGGATCTGCACGTGCAGGCCGGCAACTACGGCGAGCAGGTCGATCCGGGCCAGTTCGTCTGCATCGTCGAAGGCACGCAGTTTCCGCTGCGCTATGCGGTGATGGCGGCGATCCACTACCTCGATCGCTGGGTACGCGACGGCACGCCGCCACCGCAGGGGCCGCGCTACGAATTCGATGCCAGCGGCAGGCTCGCACGCGACGCCGACGGCAACGCGCTCGGCGGCATCCGCCTGCCGCCGATCGAGGTGGCGGTGGCGAGCTACCGGTCCGACCTGTGCAATCTGGGCGGCATCACGATTCCGTTCACCGAACCGCAGCTCTGGCAGCGCTACCCGACGCACGCCGACTACTACTGCCGGATGCAGGCGGCGACCGCGCGCTCGCTTGCCGAAGGCTTCCTGCTGCCGGAAGATGCGGCCGACCTGATGCAGCGCGTCGAGCAGTCCGCCAACCGCTGGCCCGTGGCCGGCGCGCGCGACTGCTGAACCTCAACCACCGACACGGTATCGCCATGTTCGTCATCGACAAGACCGTCGAGATCGCTGCGCCCGCCGCGGTGGTCTGGGACGTCATCACCGACCTCAAGCGCTATCCCGAGTGGAACCCGTTCTGCCTGGCCTGCGAATCGACCCTCAAGCCGGGCGATCCGATCGACATGACGGTGAAGCTGATGGCACGGCCGCAGCGGCAGCGCGAATGGATGCTCGAGTACGTCGAGGGCCGGCGCTTCGCCTACCGCATGAAGCCGGTGCCGCTGGGGGCGCTGTCGAGTTTCCGTTCGCACGACGTCGAGGCGCTCGGCGCCGACCGCACGCGCTACCGCTCGTACTTCCATCTCAAGGGCTGGCTGCGCGGTCTGGTGCTCGGACTGTTCAGGACCAAGCTCGAAGCCGGATTCGCCGGCATGACCGACGCCATCAAGGCGCGCGCGGAAATGCTGTGGGCGCAACGACAGAAGACGCCGGCGGTCTGAGCGCCGCCGCTTACGCGTGCCAACTGCTGGCTGATCTGGCGATCGCGCCGCTGCGCGCGCCGGTGTGCGCGGACGAGCATCCCGCAGTGGGCTGGGCACGCAGCGGCCTGATGGCGCTGACCGGTGCCGCCGAAGGCGCGCCGCAGCTGTGCCCGGTGCCGCTGACCACCTGCGCCGACGGCGCGCTGGCCGCATTGGCGAGCCTCGCGCCGGCCGGCGCCTTCGACGGTCTGCGCGGCGCGCAGCTGCTCGCCGAGCGCGCCGCGATCGCCGGTCATACCCGCCAAGGGCGCATCGCGCCCGGCGGCGCCTGCCGGCTGTTCGACACGCAGGACGGCGCGATTGCGCTCAATCTGACGCGCGACGACGACTGGAGCCTGCTGCCGGCCTGGCTCGAAACCGATGTCGCGGCCGACTGGGAGGCGCTCGCCGCCGCGCTGCGCAGCCGCACGATGCACGACCTGGTCGAGCGCGGGCGCGAACTCGGCCTCGCCATCGCACCGGTCGTGCCGCCGCTGACCAGAACCGCGCCGTGGTTCGAGTGGACGGTGTCGGCGCCGCGCCGGATGGCAGCCGCTGCGCGCCGGGCCCGTGTCCTCGACCTGTCCGCGCTGTGGGCCGGCCCGCTGTGCAGCCACCTGCTGCAGCGCTGCGGCGCCGACGTGGTCAAGCTCGAAAGCACGCGCCGCCCGGATGGCGCGCGCCGAGGGCCACCGGCGTTCTTCGACCTGCTCAACGCCGGCAAGCGCAGCGTCGCGCTCGATTTCGCCACCGCCGCGGGCCGCGCGCAGCTGCATGCCCTGGTCGCGCGCGCCGACATCGTCATCGAGGCCTCGCGCCCGCGCGCGCTGCGCCAGCTCGGCATCGACGCCGAGCGGCTGGTGCGCGAACGTGGCGACCTGATCTGGGTCAGCCTGACCGGCTACGGTCGCGCCGAGCCGCGGGCGCAGTGGATCGCCTACGGCGACGATGCCGGCGTCGCCGCCGGGCTGTCGTATCTGATGCGCGCCACGACTGGATCAGCGATGTTCGTCGGCGATGCGATTGCCGATCCGCTCGCCGGCCTGCATGCGGCGCTCGCGGCGTGGTCAGCCTGGCGGTCTGGCGCTGGGCACTTGATCTCGATCGCGCTGGTGGATGTCGTGCGCCACTGCATCGGCTTTGGCGCGCCCGCGAACCTCGACGGCTGGCGCCGCCGCGCGCAGCACTGGAGCGCCCTGATCAGTCAAGACGAGCCCCGTGCGCCGACCGCGCGCGTTGCCGACGGTGTCGCGCCGGCGCTGGGCGCGGATCACGCGGCCGTGTTCGCCGAATGGGGACTCGCATGCTGATCCAGCGCGCCGAGATCGCGCCGGGCGAGATCGTCGATGTGCGCATCGCCGGCGGACGCATCGCCGAGCTCGCGCCGCGGCTGACGCACCACGTCAACGAGGAACTCATCGACGCCGCCGGTCATGCGCTGCTGCCGGGGCTGCATGACCACCATATCCATCTGCGCGCGCTGGCGGCGTCGCTGGCCTCGGTGCGCTGCGGGCCGCCACAGGTCGAGGATCTCGATCACCTCGCTGCCGCACTGCGCGCGGCCGACGCGCGTCTCGGCCCCGGCGACTGGCTGCGTGGCATCGCCTACCACGAGTCGGTGGCTGGCGAACTCGACCGCGCTGCGCTCGATGCGCTGCTGCCCGATCGCCCCCTGCGCATCCAGCATCGCAGCGGCCGGCTGTGGATGCTCAACAGCGCCGCGCTCGACGCACTCGCACCGGATGCCGACGCGCCGCTCGAATCCCGCGACGGCCGCTGGACCGGCCGGCTCTACGATGCCGACGACTGGCTGCGCGCGCGGCTGCGCGGCACGCCGCCGAGCCTGTACGCCGCGAGCCGCTGGCTCGCCAGCCGCGGCGTCACCGGCGTCACCGACACGACGCATCACAACGGCGCGATCGAACTGCACACGTTCGCGCAGGGCCGACGCAACGGACAGCTGCTGCAGCACATCCGCCTGATGGGCAATGCCCAGCTCGATGCCTGCGCCAACCTGCCCGGCACTCAGCGAGGCGAGCACAAGTTCCACCTGCACGAACACGACTTGCCGGACATCGACGGGCTGGTCGCGGCAATCCGCGCCAGCCACGCGGTCGGACGTTGTGTCGCGTTTCACTGCGTCACGCGCACCGATCTGGTGTTCGCGCTGGCGGCGCTGCGCGAAGCCGGGCCGCTCAAGGGCGACCGCATCGAACACGCCGCGATCGCGCCACCGGAACTGGTCGACGAGATCGCGGCACTGAACCTGATCGTCGTCACCCAACCCAACTTCATCGCCGAGCGCGGCGACGACTATCTGCGCGACGTCGATGCCGCCGATCAGCCGTGGCTGTACCGCCTGCGCGGCTTCGTCGATGCCGGCGTTCCGCTCGCCGGCAGCACCGATGCGCCCTTCGGCGAGCCCGATCCCTGGGCGGCGATGCAGGCTGCAGTCAGCCGACGCACGCCGGCGGGTATCGTGCTCGGCGGCGCCGAAGCACTCGACCCGCACGCGGCGCTGGCGCTGTTCCTCGCCCCGCTCGAAGCGCCCGGCGGCGCGCCGCGCCGCGTCGTCGCCGGCGCGATGGCCGACCTGTGTCTGCTCGATCGGGCGAGTGACAGTCTGCACGTCGATCCGTCTGCAGCGCGCGTCCGCGCTACTTTCATCTCGGGAAAGCTCTGCTTCAGCGCGTAGCTTCGGTGTCGGCCGGGGTTTGTTCGGTCTTGCGGTAAACCTGCGCATCTTGGTCCCAGACGTGGCGCACCCGTCGGCTCGCGCCGGGACAACACGATGCATCGCCCGGCTTCCACTGTCCCGTCGACAACACGATCGACGTTTCCGAGACCTGCTCAAGACGCACGCCATAGAGGTATGCCTCGGCAAGGACGATGCGCAGGTCGCCACTGACGCAGGCAAAGACGATCAGGTGATCAATGCTGCCGGTGCCGGTCAGATGGTTCGCATTCGCCACGAGCAGACGGCGATGCGGGCCGATGGGCTGGTCGTGCGTGATCGTCGTCTCCCAGTCACAACCGAGATCGCCGTCCTCATAGCAGCCGACTCCTTGGGACAGCCTCTCCGTACTCGCTGCCGGTTCGATCGTGGCGAGCAGCCGGCTCGGCGAGAAATGCTGAAGATCGCCGCAGCTCGGTGCGCCGTAAGCGCTCAGGGGCATCGCTGCGACACACAGCGCAACGGCGATGCCTGACCTGAGAGCCAACGTTTCCCTCGCAGGCTAGCGCGGCATCAGCGGTACGCCGGCGATCCAGACGTGCGAGTAGACGAGCACCGCAGTCAGCACGAGGCCGATCGCCGCGCTGATCGCGGTCTTCGCCGCGCCCACCGGCGCCGGCTTCTTCCACGCGCCGTCGCGGCGGTTGATGAAGATCACTTCCAGCACCGCCCAGGCGAGCAGTCCGGTGAACAGGACCACGGAGCGAACTTCGCCATTGGAGAGCAGGTGGGCGACGGCCCAGAGCTTGACGCCGGTGAGCTGGGGGTGGCGGATGAACTGCTTGATGTCGGTCGGCGCCCGTGCGCTGATGAACAGGATCACGGCGAACGGCATCAGCAGCATGGTGACGTGGCGCAGGAACGCCGGTGGGTGCCACAGTGCGGTCGGCAGCGTCGATTTCCAGCCGGCGACGATCAGCACCAGCGCGGCGACGATCAGCAGTGAGAACAGGCCCTTGTACGGCATCTCGCCGATGCGGCCGATCAGGCCGGCGCGGGCGTCGGCGCCGATGGACTTGAACAGGTGCGTCGCCGCCCACAGCGCGATTCCCGCAATCAGCAGCAGCATGATGCATCCCCCGGTGGCAGTGGCTGCGGGCGAGCATACTGACGCGCCAGCCCTTTGTCCCGTCGCGCGGGTGAATTTGTGAACGACCATCACCTAAATGGGTGAGGACGGGGTCCCGGTCCGGCGGCAGGATGCGGTCCACAGCACAAAGCCGGCATGGGGCCGCGCTCGCACCGTCAAGCACCGCAAGCCGCAGGAGGGCTCGCTGCCATGGGTACCATCGATCTCAAGCAACTCCTCGAATCGCAGACGCTGGAGCGCGCGCCGTTCCCGATCCCGGCGGGCTGGTTCTTCATCGACTACTCGGACGCGCTCAAGCCGGGCGAGCTGCGCAACGTGTTCGTCTTCGGTCAGGAGTGGGTGCTGTTCCGCACCGAATCCGGCAAGCCGGGCATGTCGGACCCGTACTGTCCGCACCTGGGCGCGCACATGGGGCATGGCGGCAAGGTCTGCGGCGAGCATCTGCGCTGCCCGTTCCATCACTGGGAGTACGACACCGCCGGCTGGTGCAAGGCGATTCCCTACGCCAAGCTGATGCCGCCGATCACCAAGAAGCAGGCGATCCTGCGCACGCTGCCGATGGTCGAGAAGTACGGGATGATGTGGGCCTGGTATCACCCGCAGTGCGAGCCGCCGAGCTTCGATCTGCCATACATCCCGGAGATGGAGGACGCCAGCGGCTACGCCGGCACGCGCCGCGGCACGTGGACCGCGAACACCTGCATCCAGGAGATCGCCGAGAACGGCGTGGACGTCGCACACCTGAAGTTCCTGCACGGCGCGCCGATGATTCCGCCGGTCGAGGCGACCTACGACGGCCCGCGCATGAAGCTGGACATCGGCAAGGGCTACATCGTCGGCGACATGTACGGCCCGGGGCTCAACGTCATGCGCTTCACGCAGGAGGGCGTCGTCGCGACGATGATTTCGTACTCGGTGCCGGTCGCCAAGGACAAGACGCAGATGAACATGTCCTTCCGTCACGTCGATTACCCGGCGGGCACCAAGGAACTCGCGATCTCCAAGAAGCTGATCGACCACATGATCGGCGCCGCCGAGGGCGAGGAGAGCGCGGGCTTCGAGAGCGTGGACTTCATCGTCTGGAACCACAAGAAATACCGCCCGAACCCGCTGCTCTGCGACGGTGACGGCCCGGTGCTGCAGTTCCGCAAGTGGTTCCGCCAGTTCTATCCGGGCTTCGAAGGCTCGGCCAAGGCCTGACGTTCAGCAGGGAGAGCCGACGATGGCCGTGGTGCGTGTGACGGGCCGTGACGGCGTCGAGCGGATGCTCGATGCGGCCAACGGCAGCCAGCTGATGGACACGCTGCGCGATGCCAACACCGGCATCGACGGCACCTGCGGCGGCATGATGTCCTGCGGCACCTGCCACGTGTATGTCGATCCGGCCTGGGGGGACAAGCTGCCCCCCAAGTCGGACGACGAGCAGATGATGCTCGATGCGATCGGCGAACTGGTGGAGGTGCGGCCGAACTCGCGGCTGTCCTGCCAGATCCAGGTCAGCGCCGCGCTCGAAGGGCTCGAACTGGAGATCGCGCCGCCGGTGTAGGCGCGGGATGGATCGACGATGAGCGCGTCCGCACAGCGTGCAGCGATGTGTGCAGCCGACCCGGTGGCGGCACCGCGCGTCGGGCGCCCGCCGCGGGTGAACGCGCAGGCGATCATCGACGCGGCGATCGAGATCGGGCTGGACGGCGTGACGCTCAAGCAGGTCGCGGACCGGCTCGGCGTCGCTGTCGCCACCTTGTACCGGCATGTGCGCAACCGCGACGAACTGGTGCGGCTCGCCGCGTTCCGCGTCGCGCTGACGCGACGCCTGCCGGCGCCGCACTCGAACAATGCGATGCACTGGTCCGAGATCGCCACCGGCTATGCCGAGAGCCTGTTCGAATCGTTCACGCGCGAGCCGCAGCTGATCCACGAGCTGGTGCGCGGCCGCCTCGGCCCGGACGTGGAGATCGACTTCGTCGAGCAGTTCATGGCGGCGCTGCGGCCGCATGGCTTCAGCGCGGCCGAGTGCATCCGTCTGCACCATGCCGTCGCCATGCTCGCGATCGGCGCCGCCGCGGGTGCGTCCGCGGTGCTCGCCGGGCAGGCGCGCGGACTGCCGATGGCCGCCGCCATGCGCCGCGCGCTCGAAGAGCGCGATCCGGCCGAGCTGCCGCTGCTGCGCGCGTCGCTGGCCGAATACCTGAACGTCGATCCCCGGGCCTGGTTCGCGGCGCTGCGCAATCTGCTGGCCGGATTCGCGCTGGCGCGCGGCGAGACCCTGCCCGTCGCCTGAGATCCCGGATGCCTAGTTCCGCGCAGCGCGCCGGAACACCGAGTGAGAGGAGAACCGCGTCATGACTCAAGCCGCAACGGTCGCCGGGCGTGTCGAGATCAACGCCCAGATCTTCAACCCGTATTCGAAGGACTTCATCCGCAACCCGGATCCGGTCTGGCAGACGCTGATCCGCGACTACCCGATCGCCTGGCACAAGGATCTGCAGATGTGGATCGTCAGCAGCCACGAGCTGTGCGACCGCATGCTCAAGGACAACCGCTTCACGCCCAATTTCCGTGCCTGGGAGCTGGCGCCGCCGCCCAAGGCCGAGGCGGACAAGAACGACTTCGATCTCGCCTTCGAGAAAGGATTCTTCGCGGTCAGCCCGCAGGAGCACCTGCGCCTGCGCAAGCTGACGATGCCGGCGTTTTCCAAGCCGGTGATGGGCAAGATCGACGCGAAGATCCGCGATCTCGTCGTCGGCTGCTTCGACGCGATCGGAGACGCCGAGGAGTTCGACGTCTATTCCGCGCTGGCGGTGAAGATCCCGGCGCGTTCGATCGCGCGCATGGTCGGCGTGCCGACCGACATGGAGGATTTCTTCCACGAGTTCGCCGTCAACGTCATCAAGTCCACGCGCATCAACCTGAGCGCGAAGGAGCGCGAGGCGTCGATGCAGGCGACGCTGCCCGGCTTCAAGTATTTCCGCGAGGAGATCGCCCGGCGCCGCGCGCTGCCGCAGCCCGGCGATGACTTTCTCGGCAGCCTGATCGCCGCGCGCGAGAACGGCTCGCAGCTCGACGACTACGAGATCCTGTCGGTGATCTTCGCGCTGATCACCGCGGGTTCGGACACCGCGACCGACCTGCACACCTACCTGCTGCACGCGCTGCTCAGTAACCCGGACCAGCTGGCGCTGCTCAAGCAGAAGCCGGAGTTGATGGAGAACGCGATCATCGAATGCCTGCGCTGGGGCTCGTTCGGCAAGGTGCCGTTCTTCCGTTTCGCCACCGAGGACATCGAGTTTGCCGGGCAGCTGATCAAGAAGGGGCAGGCGATCGGCGTGAACATCCAGGCGGCCTGGCACGATCCGGCGAAGTGGGAAAACCCGCTCAAGCTCGACATCACGCGCCGCCTCGACGGCAACATCGTGTTCGGCGCCGGCGCGCACTTCTGCATCGGCACCTACCTGGTGCGCGTGCAGGGCAGCCTGATGCTGCAGGAATTCATGAAGCGATTCCCCGATGCGACGCTGGCCGATGGTGACGGCCGCATCGACTACGAGTGGACGCACCACAATGCGCGGCGCATCAATCGCCTCATCGTGAAGACCAACCGCCAGGCCGCCCGCAAAGCCGCGTAGGGCCAATATGGAGAACAGGATGCTTGTATTGAAAGTCGCGGCAGGGATGCCGCGTTCTTGTGCAGGACGCACACGGTGAGCGTCATGGGAAAATGGATCTGTGTGATCTGCGGCTACATCTACGACCCGGCGGTCGGCATCCCCGATCACGGCGTGGCGCCGGGCACGGCCTTCGAAAGCCTGCCGGCGGACTGGACCTGCCCGGAATGCGGCTCTCCCAAGGCGTCATTCGAACCCTACGAGGGCTGAGGCGATGAAGCACGAAATGCAGGCGCGCTATCCGGCGCCGGCCGACGTCGTGATCCGCATGATGACCGACCGCGAGTTCCACACGCGCCGGCTGGAGCGGCTGGGCACGAGCAGGTATCGCGTGCTCGAACATGCCTTCGACGGCCAGGACTTCCGCATCCGCATCGAGCGGCACGTGCCGGTGCGGATGCCGGGACTCAAGGGCGGCGCCGAGACGGTCGTGGTCAACGAGGAACGCTGGAACGTGGCGACGCGTGCCGGCAGCGTGGTCGTCGAAGCCGGCGGCATGCCGGTGCAGATGTCCTGCACGACGCGCATCGCCGACGACGGCGACGGCTGCGTGCTCCGCTTCGACTGGGACATCGATGCCTCGATTCCGCTGGTCGGCAAGACCCTGGAGAAGTTCATCGTCGCCGACATGGAGCAGCGGGCCGAAGGCGAGACGGCGGCCGGAATCAGCCTGCTCGACGCCTACCGCTGACGGACGCTCGCACGGAGGCCCGCCTCGCGGGGATACTCGGTTCGGGTGATGTCGCCCGCGGCGGGCCGATTACCATGTCGGCATCTGGCGAAGGCCGGTTGCGTCGGTGGGGGCTGGCAGCGCGCGCAAGCGCCGGACGGCCCGGTGACGGGCCAGGAACCTGCACAGTCGTATTCCTTCGAGGAGAGCTCAATGAAAAGCAAAGCGTTTCTGGCGGCCTGCGCGCTGGCCTGTGGTCTCGGCCTGCCGCTGGAGGGAGCCTGGGCCAAGGTTACGGCCGAAAAGGCGGCAGAGCTGAACGGACCCAAGCTGACCTGTATGGGCGCCGAGCGCGCCGGCAGCGCCAGCGGCATCCCCGAGTACAGCGGCAAGTGGGTCGGCAAGTGGCCGGGCGTCAAGAATGACTATGGCTACGACCCGGGTCCGTATGCGGACGAGAAGCCGCTGTTCACGGTCACCGCGCAGAACATGGCGCAGTACGAGGACAAGCTCACCGAGGGCCAGAAGGCGCTGCTCAAGCAGTACCCGCAGTCCTACCGCATGAACGTCTATCCCAGCCACCGCGACTTCGGTTTCAAGGATTGGGTCTGCGACACGACCAAGAAGAACGCGGTGACGGCGGAGTTGATCGACGACGGCCTGGGCACCACCGGCACCGGCGGCACGATTCCGTTCCCGTTTCCGGCCAGCGGCCAGGAAGCGGTCTGGAACATCATCAACCCGCACCGTGCATGGACCGAGAAGGCGGTGTGCGACATCGCCGACGTGTATGCCAATGGCAGCATCGCCTGGGGACGCAACATCTTCAAGACGATGAACCTGATGAACGATCCGAAGGAGCGTCGTCCGTACACCGACAAGATCAACGCCTACTTCTTCACCAGCTACCTGCTGCCGGAGCGCGACAAGGGTTTCACCGGCGTCGGCTTCCAGCCGAACAACTTCAAGAAGGATGCGACCCAGGCCTGGCAGTACCAGCCGGGCATCCGCCGCGTGCGTCAGGCGCCGGAGGTCTGCTGCGACTACCCGGTGCCGCCCGCTGGCCTGCGCACGGTGGACGACGACTACGTCTTCAACGGCTCGCCCGAGCGCTACACCTGGAAACTGGTCGGCAAGAAGGAGATGTACGTGCCGTACCACAACTTCAAGATCAACGATCCGGCGCTCAAGTACGCGGACATCATCAAGCCCAATACGATCAATCCGGACTACGTGCGTTATGAGCTGCACCGTGTCTGGATCGTCGAGGGCTATCTGCGCGACGGGTATCGGCACATCTACTCCAAGCGTCGCCTCTACGCCGACGAGGACACCTGGCTGGCGCTGTGGGCGGACAACTACGACGCGCGCGGCGAGCTGTGGCGCGTGGCCTTCGTCAACTACTTCTACTCGCAGGAATCGGCCACCTTCCACCGCGGCACCTCGGTCTATCACGACCTGACGGCCAAGGCCTACGAGGCCGGCTACATGGTCAACGAGCGCGGCAACGACTGGTGGCGCATCAATGTGCCGCTGTCACCGCAGGAATTCAGCCCGCAGGCGGCGGCGCGCGGCGGACACTGAGTCGAACGCTTCGCGTTACTTTCAAACGGGGCGGGCTTCGGCCCGCCCCGTACACGAATGAGGGTTTCATGAAGAATGCGTTTATTACCGGTGCCAACGTCGGCCAGGCCAACCTGCTGGCCAAGGCGCTGGCGCAGCGCGGCTGGCGCGTGTTTGCCGGCGTTCTGCCGGGCGCGCCGACCGATCTGGTGACCGGCGGCAACCTGACGGTCGTTGATCAGGACGTCTCGAACACCGAGTCGGTGCGCCGGAGCGCCGAGATCGTCACCAGCGCGCTCAAGGGCGACGGTCTCGACTTGCTGATGAACGTCGCCGGCGTCGCCAACATCGCCGTCGGCGTGCTCGAAGGTGCCGATTTGCAGCAGGCCGAGCGTCTGTTCCACATCAACATGTTCGGCCAGCTGCGCGTGATCCAGGCCTTCCTGCCGCTGCTGCGCAAGAACGCGCCGGGCTCGCGCATCGCCAACTACAGCTCGGGCGCGATCATCGCCAACCCGGTCGGTGCCGGCATCTACAACATGACCAAGCACGCGATCCACGGCATGACGCTGACCCTGCGCCACGAACTCGCGCCGTTCGGCATCCAGGTGACGTCGATCATTCCCGGTGGTGTGCTGACCGGCATGTCGGCGAACTCGCACGAGAACACCAAGAAGACCTGGGCGATGCAGCCGGAGGAGATCCGCAAGGTGTACGAGCCGCTGCGCAACGTGATGTGCCAGGTCCTGCCGGACATGCTGGAAAAGACCGGCAGCACGCCCGAGCAGGCACTGGAGGGCACGCTCAAGATCCTCGACAAGAAGAAGTGGGCGCCGATGGAGCTGCTCGGCAAGGACGTCAAGCCGATGGGCGTCATGCGCCGTCTGCTGTCCGACGGCCAGCTCGAAGCCATCATGCGTTCGACCTTCAAGATCCCGGCGGCGGCGCGCTGACGGCCCGGAGAGAGACATGAATGCCGTACTCAAGGAATCGAACCGTTTTCAGCCGCTGTTCGACCGGCTGACGGTCAAGGCGCAGGAGCTGGCGCTGACCAGTGCCGAGCAGCGCGCCGAGAAGATCCGCAGGCTGCTGAAGGCGACGCTGGATGCGCGCCCGGCGATTCTGGAGGCGGCGCACAAGGAGCTGCGCGTCAACGCCACCGACGTCGATGCGCAGCTGCTGATGATCAAGTCGGAGGCCGAGTTCATCGCCCGCAATCTGGCCGGGTGGATGGCGCCGCAGCCGGTGCAGGGCTCGTTGATGACGCTCGGCAAGAAGAGCTACATCCGCTACGAACCCAAGGGCGTCGTCCTGCACCTGTCCACCTGGAACGCGCCGATCGCCGAGGCCTTCGTGATGGCCTATGGCGCAATCGCGGCGGGCTGCCCGTTCGTGCTCAAGCCGTCGGAGCTTGCGCCGCATTCGGCGCAGGTGCTGGCCGACATCTGCGCGAAGGTGCTGCCGGATGACGAGCTGGCGGTGCTGATCGGCGCGGCCGATGTCGCATCCGACCTGCTCAAGCTGCCGTTCAATCACATCTTCTACATCGGCGGCCATGCCGTCGGCCGCATCGTCATGCGTGCGGCCGCGGAGCACTTCGCCACCGTGACGCTGGAGATGGGCGGCAAGAATCCGGTGATCGTCGATGCCAGCGCCGACCTCGACGAGGCGGGCCGCAAGATCGCCTGGGGCCGCGTCGCCAACGCCGGCCAGGTCTGCCTGGCACCGGACTACGCGCTGGTACACGAGAGCATCGCCAAGGACTTCGTCGCCTCGCTCGGCAAGCACATGACGGCGATGTACAACGCCGACGGCAAGGGCTTCCAGAAGTCCGGCGACCTGCCGCGCATCGTCAACCGCCGCCATTTCGACCGCATCAAGGGCCTGCTCGACGATGCGCTGGCCCGGGGTGCGACGCTTGCGTTCGGCGGCGAGACCGACGCCGACGACCTGTATATCTCCCCGACCGTGCTGACCGGCGTCACCGAGGACATGCGCATCATGCAGGAGGAGATCTTCGGGCCGATCCTCTGCGTGCTGCCGTTCAGGCAGCGCGAGGAGGCGATCGCGACGATCCGCCGCCGGCCCAAGCCGCTGGGTTCGTACATCTTCGCCAAGGATCGCGCGGCGATCGACTGGTTCATGGCGCGCACGACCTCGGGCAGCCTGGTCGTCAACCACAACCTGATCCAGTCCGGCACCAATCCCTACCTGCCGTTCGGCGGCGTCAACGCCAGCGGCATCGGCCGTGTCGGTGGTCGCTACACCTTCCTCGAATGCTCGAACGCGCGTTCCGTGGTCGAGGATCAGTACCCGGCGGGCGATCCGAACATCATGTTCCCGCCGTACTCCGACAAGTACAAGAAGATGATCGCGCAGCTCCTGTCCAAGGAAATCAAGATGCCGGACGCCGCGATCAACCTCATCAACGGCATCATCAAGGTCACCGGCGCGTTCAAGCGGTAGCAGCACGCCAGACGCAAACGAAACGGGCCGGGAATGCGGCCCGTCTGTTCATCGCCGGACGCTCATTGCGTCTTGAGCATGATGTTCAGCATCTTCGCCTTGAAGTCCGTGTACGGCGGGAACAGGACCCGCGCCATCATGAAGCGCGTGCGCACCACGGCGCGTTCGTGCGAGAACGCCTTGAAGCCGAAGATGCCGTGCGCGCTGCCGATTCCGGAGTTGTTGACGCCGCCGAAGGGCAGGTTGCCGTGCGCGTACTGCACCACGCAGTGGTTGATGCAGGTGCCGCCGGCGCTGGTCCGCTTGAGCACCTTCTCGATGTTGCCTTCCGTCTTGCTCCAGATGTAGAGCGCGAGCGGCTTGGGCTGGGCGTTGATCTCGTCGATCACGCGGTCGAGATCGGTGTAGGCGATGATCGGCAGCAGCGGGCCGAAGATTTCCTCGGACTGGATCTTGGCGTCCGCCGGGATGTTGTCGAGCAGCGTCGGCTGGATGAAACACTCCGACTCCACCGCCTCGCCGCCGCAGAGGATGCGCGCACCGCGCGCCCTGGCATCGGTCAGCAGTCCGTTGATGCGCTTGGTGTGGCGCTCGTTGACGACGCGCGCTAGATAGGGCGAGCCCATCTGCTCCTTGGCGCTGCGGCCGTAGTTCTCCTCGATCACGGCGACGCATTCCTTGATGAACGCGTCCTTGATCGAGGCGTGGGCGTACACATAGTCCGGTGCGATGCAGGTCTGGCCGTTGTTGGTGTACTTGCCCCACATCAGCGTGCGCGCCGCGAGCTTGAGGTCCGCGGTCTCGTCGATGATCGTCGGCGACTTGCCGCCCAGTTCCAGCGTCACCGAGGTCAGGTGCTTGGCCGCCGCCGCCATCACCACCTTGCCGACCGCCGGCGAGCCGGTGAAGAAGATGTGATCGAAGGGCAGATCCAGCAGCGCCGTCGAGACGGCGACGTCGCCTTCGAACAGCGCGACTTCGTCCTCAGGGAAGATGTCCTTGACGATCTTCGCCATCAGCGCCGACAGATGCGGCGTCATCTCCGAGGGCTTGAGGATCGCGGTATTGCCCGCCGCGATGCACGACACCAGCGGGCTGAAGCACAGGTTGACGTTGTAATTCCACGGCGAAATGATCAGGCAGCGGCCCTTGGGTTCGTACTGGATCCACGACTTCAGGCCCACGGTCAGGCTGGTCGGCCAGACGCCCTTGGGTTTCATCCAGCCCTTGAGCGCGCGCATCGCGTGCTTGGCTTCGCTGATCACCGGCAGCACCTCGGCCAGATCGACTTCCGCCGGCGGTTTCTTGAAGTCCTTGTACGCGGCTTCGTGGATCGCCGTGCGATGCGCCATCACCGCGTCGTGCAGGCGCTTGATCTTGGCGATGCGCTCCTGCGCGGTCGAGGTGCGCAGACGGATCGCCGTTTCGCGCTGGCGCTCGAACACGCGCTGGATCTCGGCCTCGACGCCACTGGGTGTTGGCGTCACGCCAGGAAGATAGGAAACGACTGTGCTCATCGCGCTCTCCGGATCCGCAGCGGGCCGGCATGGTCATCCCCGACCCGTTAATTGAACGAGAGGTCGAGTATAGGCCGGCGCTACAATCGGCAACAGCCCCGCTGGTCGGTTCGGCGCCAACCGCGCCATCGCCGGCGGCGGACACAGAATTCCAAGGAGGAGAGCAGGATGCGCGCCAAGACCCTGAAGCCACTGGACGCCGCGTGGCTGTACGTCGATACCGCAGACACGCCGATGCAGGTCGGCTGCCTGGCGATCTTCTCGCTGCCGCCCGATGCGCCGGATAGTTTCCTGCGCGAGCTGTTCGCGCATCTGCGTTCGGTGGAGCGTTTCGCCCCGCCGTTCAACCTCAAGCTCGCCGCGCCGCGCCTGAAGGCGGTGATGCCGGCCTGGGTCGAGGCGCCGCGCATCGACCTCGACTACCACCTGCGCCACTCCGCGCTGCCGGCACCCGGCGGCGAGCGCGAACTGGGCGTCCTGATCTCGCGCCTGCATTCGCATCCGATGGACTTCAACCGCCCGCTGTGGGAGGTGCACGTCATCGAGGGGCTCGAAAACGATCGTTTCGCGCTGTACATGAAGATGCACCACTCGCTGGTCGATGGCGTCGGCGGCATGCGCATGCTGCAGCGCATGCTCTCGCCCGATCCCGCGGAGGAAAACCTGCCGCCGCCGTGGGCGGTCGGATCGGGGGCACGCCGGGAGCGCACGAGCGGGCCGCGCGGCTTCGACGCGCAGCTGCGCAAGCTGGCGGAGACGGCCCGGCAGCAGGCGCAGATCGCACCGGCCGTCGCCAGGGCGCTGGGCCGCGTCGTGCGCGAGTCGGTGCGGCGCACGGATTATCAGGAAGCCCTGCCATTCGACGGCCCGCGCTCGGTGCTCAATGCCAAGGTGTCGGCGCAGCGCCGCTTCGCCACGCAGCACTACGACCTGGAACGCGTCAGGAAGATCGCGGCGGCCGCCGAGGTCACCGTCAACGACATCTTCCTCGGCATCTGCGCGACCGCGCTGCGCCGTTACCTGCTCGAGATCAACGCGCTGCCGGATCGTTCGCTGACCGCGGGCGTGCCGGTGTCGGTGCGCCCGGCCGACGATCAGAACGCCGGCAACGCGATCAGCTTCATCATCGCCAACCTGAACACCACGGTGGCCGATCCGCTGGAACGCCTGCGCGCGATCCACCATTCCACCGCGATGGCCAAGGAGCACCTGCAGGCGTTGCCCAAGGCCGGGATCGACAGTTACACGATGATCTTCATGGCGCCGTTCATCCTGCAGCTGCTCGCCGGCCTGGGCGGCCGCCTGCGGCCGATGTTCAACGTCACCATCTCCAACGTGCCGGGCCCGAAGAATTCGCTGTACTTCAACGGCGCGCGCATGGAGCAGATCTACCCGGTGTCGCTGCTCTCGCACGGCCAGGCGCTGAACATCACCTCGGTCAGCTACGACGGCCAGTTCAACATCGGCTTCACCGGCTGCCGCGACGCGCTGCCGTCCATGCAGCGCCTGGCGGTCTATACCGGCGAGGCGCTCGACGAGCTGGAGCAGGTGCTGGGACTGGTGCCGGCGAAGGCGGGGGGCAGGAAGAAGACGGGCACGAGAAAGGCGGCGTGAACGCCTGCTGTTATCTCACGAGCGACGGCCCGGGTTGCCGTCCTGGGCGCGACCGTCGTGAGTTTTCCAACCCCCTGGGCGGCCTTCCCTGGCCGCCCGGCTTGGGCCGCACGCGAAGTCCACTGGACTTCGCGTGGCTTGTGGCCTAAGCCCCCCACAGGTTCTGGCCGTATTTCCAGTAGCCGTAGACGTTGTTGAGCCGCGCGTCCTGGTCGGCGGGCATCGGCAGCACATCGCCTTCGAGCAGCGAGGCCAGGTAGGGGGCGAGTGACGCGCCGCCGCCGCCGGTGATGACGATGGCGTCGATGTCCCAGTCGTCGGCCCACAGCCGGTTCACTTCCTGGGCGATGCGTGTGGCCAGCTGCTGGAACGCCTGCTGGACGATGCCGGTGAGGTCGTAGCGCTTGCCCTTGATCTTGATCGTGCCCTTGGACACGCCGTCGTAGAGCCGGTACAGCTCGATGTTGACGCCGCTTTTCTCCTGCAGCAGGTTGGCGATCGCCGTGTAGGCGATGGCGATGCCGGAGTCCGAGGACTGCGAGCCGCGTTCGGAATAGCGGGTCTTGTCGCTGATCGTGTAGTCGGCGGTGCGGAAGCCGATGTCGATGATGCCGATCTTCTCGGTGATGAAGCGCTGGCTCGCCGGCTTGCCGATGTCGTTGAGCATCAGGTTGAACATCGAGCCGAAGGGCTGCGGGATCACGCGCACCTTCTCGATGTTGATGACCTTCTCCTCGCGTTCGGTCGTGCCCGGCTTGACCACGGTGATGGTGTGGCGGTTCTGCAGCAGTGTCGCCAGCGCATCCTTGTACTTGCGGAAGAAGCTGATCGGCAGCCCGGTGACGAGGCGTACCGGATCGCCGCTGGCGACGAACGGCGCGAGCGCCGCCAGCGCCAGCGTCTTGGCGTACTGGGTCAGGAACTGGCTCTGGTCGAGCGTGAAGCCGCGTCCGCGCGACTGCTGCTCCGCGAGTTCGCCGACGAAGTAAGACTGGGTGCCGATGGTGATCTGGCGCGGGAACTGGGGCACACCGGGGAGCAGGCTCTCGCCGAATTGCGGCTCGGTGGCTTCGCCGACCACCGACTTGAACACCTGGAACTGCTTGCCGTCCGTGGCCTTGGTGTAGCCAAAGCCGATATCCGCGCCGAGCACCTTCACGCTGATCCCCCAATGCCAATCCGCGCGCAGTATAGGGGCTGCGCCGCCCGTCCCGCTCGGCGGCAGTTCAGCCTCGTTTCGACAGCCCGGCCAGGGTGTGGCCGTGCCGTTCCCAGTTCTGCCCGTCGAAGTCCTCGTACTCGACGGCGCCGACCGTCGCCGGATCGAGGCAGCGCAGGTTCACCGAGTAGCCGTCCGGGTTCGAGCGCGGCACGTAGAACGACTTGATGCCGCAGTGGCGGCAGAACAGGTGTTTGGCGACCCCAGTGTTGAACGTGTACTCGGTGAGGTCGCCGGCACCGGACAGCAGGCGGAAGTCGGCCGCCGGCACGATCAGATGCTCGAAGCCGGTCATGCGGCAGATCGAGCAGTTGCAGCGTTGCACACGCAGCGTTGCCGGCGCCTGCACCTCGAAGCGGACACGGCCGCAATGGCAGCCGCCGGTGCGGGTGATCGTGCGGGTCGTGGTCATGGCGTTACCTGCGGGAATCGGGTGCGCGATTGTAGAATCCATCCATGAAACTGCGTTTCACCAAGATGCACGGTGCGGGCAACGACTTCGTCGTCATCGACGCCACGCGCCGACCGTTTGCGCCGACGCCGCAGCTGCTGCGCAGGCTGACCGACCGCCGCTTCGGCGTCGGCTGCGACCAGGTGCTGGTGATCGAGCCGCCATCGACGCCGGACGTCGATTTCGACTATCGCATCTTCAACGCCGACGGCTCCGAGTCCGGCCAGTGCGGCAACGGCTCGCGCGCGCTGGCGCGCTACGTGCGCGAGGCCGGCTTGTCGGCCAAGGACCGTATCCGCGTGCGCACCTCGACTTCGGTGCTGGAGCTGGCGTGTGTCGATGGCGGTCTGTTCCGCGTCGATATGGGCCTGCCGCGCCTGGAGCCGGCGCAGATTCCGTTCGCCGCGGCGGCGCGCGCGCCGCGCTACACCTTGACGCTCGCCAACGGCGATGCGGTCGAGATCGGCGCGGTCAGCATGGGCAATCCGCATGCGGTGCTGCGGGTCGATGCCGTGGACGATGCGCCGGTCGAGCAGATCGGCAAGGCCTTGCAGGCGCATCCGGCGTTTCCGCAGAGCGTCAATGTCGGCTTCCTGCAGGTGCTGTCGCCGGCACGCGCGCGGCTGCGCGTGTACGAGCGCGGCGTCGGCGAGACCCTGGCCTGCGGCAGCGGTGCCTGCGCCGCCGCCGTGGTCGGACGCTTGTGGGGTCTGCTCGATGCGGTGGTGGATATGGAGCTGCGCGGTGGTACGCTGCGCATCGAGTGGCAGGGGGAGGGTCAGCCGGTGCTGATGACCGGACCGGCCGAGGCGGTATTCACGGGGGAGATCGAATGGCCGAATTGAACGTGGCGACGGACGGCGGCGCCGAATCCAGGCTCAGCGAGCGCGAGCTGGTGGCCTATCTCAAGGCGCACCCGGATTTCCTCAGCCGCCACCCCGATCTGCTCGAGGCGATCGAGCTGCGCCACAAGTCCGGCTCGGCCGTGTCGCTGATCGAGCGGCAGGTGGACATGCTGCGCGCGAAGAACCAGCGGCTGGAGGATCGTCTGAAGCGGCTGATGGATGCGGCACGCGACAACGAGGCGCGTGTCCTGAACACGCAGCGGCTGGCGCGCACGCTGATCCGCGCGCCCTCGCTGGCCGCGGTCGCCGCGGGTCTGCTGAAAAGCATGCGGGAGGACTTCGGCATCGACGAGGTGTTCGTCGGCATCGCGGCCGCTCATTTCAAGCGCCACGACATCGAGGGCATCCATCCGATCGAGGCGGATGGGCGCCTGGCGCGCGCCTATGAGAATTTTTTCCGCACGCGCCTGATCGAGTGCGGGCCGATCGCCGCGGACCGCGCACTGCTGCTGTTCCCCAAGGCGGCGAAGCCGATCCTGTCGGCGGCGGTGGTGCCGCTCGAAAAGGAGAAGAGCCTGGGAATGCTGGCGCTGGGCAGCGCCGACGCCCAGCGCTTCCAGCCGCGCCAGGGCAAGCTGTTCCTGGAACTGGCGGCGGATCTCGTGGCCGCATCGATCCGTGCGCGGATCTGAGCATCCGGACGCGGCCGGCACGCCGGATGTCCTGCAGCCTCTGATCGTCCAATACGTCGAGCGGCTGCGTCACCACAAGCGCTACTCACCGCACAGCTGCGCTGCCGCGCACCGCGATCTGGAGTCGTTCGCCGGGCACTGCGCGCGCGCCGGCGTGACGCGGCTGGAACAGATCGACCTGCACCTCGTGCGCGGCTATGTCGCCGCCCGGCATCGGGCAGGGCTGCAACCGTCGAGCCTGCAGCGGCATCTGTCCACGCTGCGCGCGTTCTTCCGCCAGCAGGTTCTCGACGGGCGTCTGACGGCCAACCCGGCGCAGACCGTGCGCGCGCCCAAGCGGCAGCGCCGGCTGCCGGCGGTCCTCGGCGTCGAGGCGCTGACCACCGCACTGGACCGGGCACCAGACGGAGAGCTGGCGAGCCGTGACCGCGCCATCGTCGAGCTGTTCTACTCCACCGGCCTGCGCCTGGCCGAGCTGCACGGACTCGATGTCGCCGACGTTGCCGGCGATCGCGCCGAGTTCACCGTGACCGGCAAGGGGCGCAAGCAGCGCATCGTCATGCTGGGCGGACCGGCGCGCCGGGCCCTGGCGGACTGGCTGGCGCAGCGCGCCGACCACGCCGCTGCCGACGAGCCGGCGCTGTTCGTGTCCACGCGCGGCCGGCGTCTTTCGCGCACCGCGATCGCCGCCGGCCTGAAGCGCTGGGCGCGGCAGGCGCAGCTGGGGGCGGAACTGCACCCGCACCGGCTGCGGCATTCGTTCGCCACGCATCTGCTCGAATCCAGCGGCGATCTGCGCGCCGTGCAGGAAATGCTCGGCCATGCGCATCTGGCGACGACGCAGATCTATACCCAGCTCGACTGGAAGCGCCTCGCCGCGGTGTATGACGGCGCACATCCGCGGGCGCGGCGCAAACCGGAGTAGGTTGTCAGGCGCGACTTTGTGCGTATGATCCGCGGCCGCGCCGCCGCACACGGTTCTGGAGATCGGGGAGTCTGGGGATGAAACACAGGGTGATTCTGGCCACGGGGACGGCGCTCGCGCTGCTGCTGGGTGCCTGCAGCGGCAGGGACGCCGCTCCGACCGCGGTGCCGGTCGAGACGCCGAACCCGGGGGTGGTGGCGCAGGAGCTGCAGGCCGACATCGCCGCCGCGGCCAACGCCTGCACGCAGGACTGCGGCGACGGCGTCATCGCCGCGATCCAGTGCGCGCCCACCGAGACGCCGGTCTGCGACTGCGCGGCGCAGCCGCAGGCGCGTTGTGCGCCTGGGGCCGTGCCAGCGCCTTGAAAGGGCGGCGTCACGCCCCCACGATGGGAGTTCCGATTCCAAGGAATTCCCGACATGCAGCAGTTCGACGGCACCACGATCCTGTGCGTGCGGCGCGCAGGGCAGGTGGCGCTGGGGGGTGATGGCCAGGTCTCTCTGGACAAGACACGCATCAAGGGCAACGCCCGCAAGGTGCGGCGCCTGTACGGCGACCAGGTGATCGCCGGCTTCGCCGGCGGCACCGCCGATGCGTTCACGCTGTTCGAGCGTTTCGAGGGCAAGCTCGAAAAGCACGGCGGCCAGCTGGTGCGCGCCGCAGTGGAGATGGCCAAGGACTGGCGCACCGACCGGTACCTGCGCCGGCTGGAGGCGTTGCTGATCGTCGCCGACCGCGAGCATTCCCTGATGGTCAGCGGCAACGGCGACGTCATGGAGCCGGAGGAACACGGCGTGCTCGCCATCGGCTCGGGCGGCGCGTATGCCAACGCCGCGGCGCGCGCGCTGGTCGAGAACACCGACCTGCCGGCGCGGACGATCGTCGAGAAGGCGCTGCACATCGCCGCCGACATCTGCATCTACACCAATCACCATCTGACCATCGAGACGATCGGATCGTGAACGAAGTGAACCACACTCCCCACACGATGACGCCGCGTGAAATCGTCGCCGAGCTGGACCGCTACATCGTCGGTCAGCAGGCGGCCAAGCGCGCGGTGGCGATCGCGCTGCGCAACCGCTGGCGGCGCGCGCAGCTCGATGGTGCGCTGCGCGCCGAGATCCACCCGAAGAACATCCTGATGATCGGTCCGACCGGCGTCGGCAAGACCGAGATCGCGCGGCGCCTGGCGCGGCTGGCCAACGCGCCCTTCGTCAAGGTCGAGGCGACCAAGTTCACCGAGGTCGGTTACGTCGGCAAGGATGTCGATACGATCGTGCGCGATCTCGTCGATGCGGCGGTGAAGATGACGCGCGAGCGTGCAATGCAGGGTGTGCGCGACCGCGCCGAACTGGCCGCCGAGGAGCGCATCCTCGACGTGCTGCTGCCGCCGCCCAAGGATTTCGGCGAGCCCAGCCCGCAGCGCCAGCAGGAAAACAGCGCCGCGCGCCAGGTGTTCCGCAAGCAGCTGCGCGAGGGCAAGCTCGACGACAAGGAGATCGAACTGAAGCTGTCGGCACCGTCCGCGCGCGTCGAGCTGCTCGGGCCGCCGGGCATGGAGGAGATGACCCAGCAGCTGCAGTCGATGTTCGCCAATCTCGGCCAGGCACGCAGCAAGACGCGCAAGATGAAGATCCGCGAGGCGTTCCAGCAGCTGGTGGACGAGGAAGCCGCCAAGCTCGTGGACGAGGAGGCGATCAAGGCCGAGGCGGTGCGCAACGCCGAGGAAAACGGCATCGTCTTCATCGACGAGCTCGACAAGGTGTGCAAGCGCGGCGAATACAGCGGCGCCGATGTCTCGCGCGAAGGCGTGCAGCGCGACCTGCTGCCGCTGGTCGAGGGTTGCACCGTGTCCACCAAGTACGGACCGGTGAAGACCGATCACGTGCTGTTCATCGCCTCCGGGGCCTTCCACCTGGCCAAGCCGTCCGACCTGATCCCGGAGCTGCAGGGCCGCCTGCCGATCCGCGTCGAGCTCGACCCGCTCAAGTCCGAGGATTTCCTGCGCATCCTGTCCGAGCCCGACTACTCGCTGACCGAGCAGTACCGCGCGCTGATGGGCACCGAGAAGGTCGAGATCGACTACACGGCGGATGGTCTGCGGCGCATCGCCGAGATCGCCTGGCAGGTCAACGAGCGCACCGAGAACATCGGTGCGCGGCGCCTGCACACGGTCATGGAAAAGCTGATGGAGCAGATCGCCTTCGACGCGCCGGACCAGGCGGGCGCCAAGCTGGTGATCGATGCGTCCTACGTCAACGAGCGCCTGGCCGCGCTCGCCGGCGACGACGATCTGTCACGCTACATCCTGTGACGCGGAAATCGTGAACAGCGCCGCGCCGACGACGATCCGGCTGCACCGCAAGGCGCGCATGCTGGAGGTCGCGTGGGCCGACGGCACGCGTTTCGAGCTGCCCTGTGAGTATCTGCGCGTGTTCTCGCCGAGCGCCGAGCTGCGCGGTCACGGGCTGCCGGAGCCGATGCTGATCGGCGGCAAGCGCGACGTGAACGTCGTGCGCATCGATCCGGTCGGCCGTTACGCGGTGAAGCTGGTGTTCGACGACGGCCACGACACCGGCATCTACTCCTGGGACGTGCTGCGCGAACTGGGTGCCGGTCAGGCGCGGCTGTGGGCACGATACCTCGAGCGGCTGGCCGAACACGGCATGTCGCGCGACAGCGAGGTCGTCAAGCTCTCGGCACTGGTCAAGACCTGGACGCCGCCGGCCTGAGCGGGTGAGGGTCGCCCGGTCCGGCTGCGGGTCGCGCCCGCTACAATGACCGCCCCACGAGCAGGCACGGTCATGGCCTCAGACGACAAATCCGGCTATACGCACTTCGGCTACGAGCAGGTGCCGGTCGGCGACAAGCAGAAGCGCGTCGCCGGTGTGTTCACCTCGGTCGCGCGCCGCTATGACCTGATGAACGACCTGATGTCGATGGGCATCCACCGGCTGTGGAAGCGCTTCGTCATCGACCTGGCAGGCGTGCGCGCCGGCGAGCGCGTGCTCGACGTCGCCGGCGGCACGGGCGATCTGACGCGCGAGTTCGCGCGCGCGGTCGGTCCGCAGGGCCTGGCGATCCTCTCCGACATCAACGCGGCGATGCTCGGCGAAGGCCGGCGCCGCCTGCTCGACCGCGGCGTGGTCGGCGTGCCCGTCGTGCAGGCCAATGCCGAGAAGCTGCCCTTCGAGGATGCCAGCTTCGATTGCATCACGATCGGCTTCGGTCTGCGCAACGTCACCGACAAGGACGCCGCGCTGCGCTCGATGACGCGCTGTCTCAGACCCGGTGGACGGCTGCTGGTGCTGGAGTTTTCCAAGCCGCTCTACGAGCCGCTGTCGCGCATCTACGACCAGTACTCGTTCAAGGTGCTGCCACTGATGGGCCGTCTGGTTGCGCAAGACGAGGATTCCTACCGCTACCTCGCCGAGTCGATCCGCATGCATCCGGACCAGGCGACGCTCAAGGGCATGATGGAGGCGGCCGGTCTTGCCCGCGTGCAGGTCTATAACCTGACCGGTGGGATCGTCGCGGTGCACCGCGGGTTCCGGCTGGAATGACAAGTTCGTCGGGAACGAATTTGGACGGCCGCCAGGCTGGCGCCGAAGGCGCGGACTCCAGGGATGGAGTCCGCAACACGCCGCCATTGCTGTGCGCGGCGCTCGAGATCGCGCTCAACCGCTATCTGGGTCTGGAAGCGGGGGCGCTGCAGGCCTGCGCGCAGATGAGCGGGCGCTCCATCGAACTGCGCACGTTCTCGCCGGACGGCTCGTTCTTCATCGACTTCCACGCCGGCGGTGTGCGCGTCGCGCCGGACAGCCCGCGCGCGGCCGATGTCCGCGTAGCGGGGTCTGCCGCGACGCTGCTGCGGCTGGCGTGGACGGCGGCGCAGGGCGACGGCGGCATCCCGCAGGGCCTGCAGGTGGAGGGCGACGTCGAACTGCTGCACCGCTTCAACCGCGTGCTGGCCGGCGTCGGCTTCGATCCGGAGGAGCTCGCCGCGCGCCTGTTCGGCGACGCCGCCGGCCACCGCCTGGCCGGCGGGCTGCGCCACGTGCTGGCCTGGGCCCGGCGCAGCATCGACACGCTGGGGCTGGACACCGCCGAGTACCTGCGCGAAGAGACGCGCGACCTCGCACGCGCCGCGGACGTCGAGGAGTGGCTCGCCGGCGTCGAACGCCTGCGCGACGACGTCGCGCGCTTCGAGATGCGCCTGCGCCGTGCCGAGGCGCGCCTGCCATGAGCGGCATGCTCAGCTTTTCGCGGCTGCGCCGCGTGCTGCAGATCCGCGCCGTCGCCGCGCGCTACGAGCTGCGCGAGTTTCTCCGGCCCGGGCATCGCGCGCGCGACCCGCGACCGCGCGGCGAGCGTCTGCGCCTGGCGCTGGAGGAGCTGGGGCCGGTGTTCATCAAGTTCGGTCAGGCGCTGTCCACGCGACCCGACATCGTGCCGCCGGACATCGCCGAGGAGCTGGCCAAGCTGCAGGACCGCGTGCCGCCGTTTCCGAGCGAGCAGGCGCGCGCGGTCGTCGAGCAGGAGCTGGGCAAGCCGATCGAAGCGCTGTTCGCCGAATTCGATCCGGTGCCGCTGGCCTCCGCCTCGGTCGCGCAGGTGCACGCCGCGCGCCTGCACCCGGGTGCGGATGGCGGCGCCGGTCTGGAGGTCGTCGTCAAGATCCTGCGTCCCGGCGTGGAGGCGGCGATCGAGGCCGATATCGAGCTGCTGCACACGCTCGCGCTGCTCGCGCACCGCTATTCGGCGACGGCGCGGCGCCTGCGTCCGCGCGAGGTGGTCGCCGAGTACGAGAAAGTGCTGCGCGACGAACTGGACCTGATGCGCGAAGGTGCCAACTGCGCGCAGCTGCGCCGCAACTGGCTCGGGTCGGACCTGATCTACCACCCGCTGGTGTACTGGGACTACACGCGCACGCGCGTGCTGGTCATGGAACGCATCCGCGGCATCTCGATCCGCGAACTGGACCGTCTGCGTGAGCTGGGCGTGGACTTCGGCGTGCTGTCCGAGCGCGGCGTCGAGATCTTCTTCAAGCAGACCTTCCGCGACAACTTCTTCCACGCCGACATGCATCCGGGCAACATCTTCGTCGATGCCACGGACCCGAAGCGGCCGAGCTATCTCGCGGTGGATTTCGGCATCGTCGGCCAGTTGACGCCGTCGGACCAGCGCTACCTCGCCGAGAACTTCTACGCCTTCTTCAACCGCGACTACCGGCGCGTCGCCGAGCTGCATGTCGAGAGCGAGTGGATCCCTTCGGACACGCGCGTCGAGGAATTCGAGGCGGCGATTCGCACGGTCTGCGAGCCGATCTTCCAGCGCCCGCTCAAGGAGATCTCGTTCGGCTTCTTCCTGCTGCGCCTGTTCCAGATCGCGCGCCGCTTCAATTACCAGGTGCAGCCGCAGCTGGTGCTGCTGCAGAAGACGCTGCTGCAGATCGAGGGCCTGGGCCGCCAGCTCAATCCCGATCTCGACCTGTGGAAGACCGCCAAGCCGATCATGGAGGAGTGGATGCGCAGGCGCCTGGGGCCGGCGGCGACGCTGGAGCGCATGCGCACGAACCTGCCGTCGCTCGCCGAGACGCTGCCGGATCTGGCGCAGCAGGCGCTGCGTCAGCTCGCGCGCGGCGAGGGTCTGGGCGGCGTGTCGCGCAAGGAGTTCGAGGCGCTGCGCGCCGAGCTGGACGCCGCGCACCGGCGCCAGCTGCGCATGACGGCGGCCGCCGCATTGGCGGTCAGCGCGGCGCTGGTGCATGCGGCGGGCACGGGCTGGACAGTGGGCGGCGTGTCGGTCGTCAGCCTGCTGCTGGCTGCCGCGGCCGGGGCGCTGGCGTTCAGGGCATTGCGCCCGCGCTGAGCGCCGGCTCCGGCGCCGGCGACAGTGTCGTCGCCATCCGCAGTGGCATCGGCAGCGGCGGCGGCTGGCGCTCGACACGGCGGATCAGGACCGACGGCTCGACCAGGGCGACGCCCAGCCCATCGAGCTGCGGCAGGAGCTGCGCGAGCGCCTTGAGCGTCTCGGGATACGGATGGCCGATCGCCAGCGCGCCGCCGGTCTCCTTGGCGATGCGGACCAGGCGCTGGAACTGCGCGTGTGTTTCGGCTTCGCCGCGCTGGTGATCGAGGAACACGCGCCGGCGTGTCGCCGGGATGCCGTAGGCGCGCGCCAGCGGATAGGCGACGCTGTCCGTCGACGTCATGCTGTCGATGAAGAACGCGGTGCTGCGCAAGGACAGCTCGCGCATCAGCCAGTGCATCGCGCCGCGGTTGCTGGTGGCGAGACTGCCCTGGTGGTTGTTGACGCCGGTGGCGTAAGGCACGGCGGCGAGCATTTCCCCGAGCCAGTCGCTGCGCTGCGGCGTCGCCAGCTGCGCGGACAGGGCCAGGGGGTGCGCCCTGCCGGCGACCGGCTCCAGCGGCAGGTGCACGAGGATTTCCTTGCGCGCCGCGTGTGCCAGCTCGGCCAGCCGGCGCGTGTGCGGCGATTCGGGCAGGAAGGCACAGGCGACGGCGCCGGGCAGCGCGATGGCCGCCTGACCCTCGGCCCAACTGTCACCCAGATCGTCGATGACGATGCTGATCAGCGGAACCGCCGCCGCCGGGGTGGTGGCTCCTCCGATCGTCAGCGCCAGCAGTGTCCCCCACAGCTGCCGGCAGCGCATGTCATCGGGCCCTGGCGATCACCAGACCCTTGAGCAGGTTCAGCGACTCGTACAGCGCGTAGTCGCTCTCGGCCAGTTCGCGTGCCTGCTTCGCCTGCGCCTCGGCGGCGGCGCGCTTCTTGGCGACCTCGTCCTTGTGCGCCGGATCGCCGTTCTCGTTGGCCAGGCTCTTGGCGAGGTCGGCTTCGGAGATCGGATCGAAGGTCTTGTCGGCGCCGTCCTCGGCCTTCTGCACGCGCAGCGGGCGGATCGCGATGTCGGGCTCGATGCCCTCGGCCTGGATCGAACGGCCCGACGGGGTGTAGTAGCGCGCCGTCGTGATCTTGATCGCGCCCTCGTTGGACAGCGGCAGGATGGTCTGCACCGAGCCCTTGCCGAAGCTGCGCGATCCGACCAGCACGCCGCGGCGGTGATCCTGCAGCGCGCCGGCGACGATCTCCGAGGCCGACGCCGAGCCGGCATTGATCATCACCACCAGCGGGTTGCCGTCGAGCAGATCGCCGGCGCCGGCGTCGAAACTGCGGCCGCCGTCGCCGTTGCGGCCGCGGATGCTGACGATCGTGCCCTTGTCGAGGAAGCTGTCGCTGACCTTCACTGCGGCGTCGAGCACGCCGCCGGGATTGTTGCGCAGATCCAGGATCAGACCCTTGAGCGAGCCGCCGGCGTCCTTCTTGAGGCGCGCGATCTCCTTGTCCAGGTTGGCGCCGGTGTCGGTCGTGAAGCTGGAAATGCGCAGATAGGCCAGCCCGGGCTCGAGCATGCGGCCGCGCACGCTGGCGACCTTGATCACGTCGCGCTTGAGTTCCAGCACCTTCGGCGCGGGCTCGCCTTCGCGCACCAGCGTCAGCGTGACCTTGGTGCCCGGATCGCCGCGCATGCGCGTGACGGCGTCGCTGAGCGTCAGCCCCTTCACCGGCGTCTCGTCGATCTTGACGATCAGGTCGCCGGGCTGGATGCCGGCCTTGGCGGCGGGGGTGTCGTCGATCGGCGCGACCACGCGCACGAAGCCGTCCTGCATCTGCACCTCGATGCCCAGGCCACCGAACTTGCCGGACGTGGCGATGTTCATGTCCTTGAACTCGTCCTTGTCCAGGTAGGCGGAATGCGGGTCGAGGCCGGTGAGCATGCCGCGCACGGCGTTCTCCAGCAGCGTCTTGTCGTCCACCGGCTCGACGTAGTCGGTCTTCACGCGGTTGAGGATCTCGACGAAGGTCTGCAGATCCTTGACCGGCACGGTTTCGGCGGTCTTCGATTTGTCGGCGAGCACGCCGGAAGTCAGGCTGACCGAGGTGCCGATCAGGATGCCGGCCAGCAGGGCCAGCGGTACGCGGTGCGGGAGGGACATGAGGTCAGGGGTTGGAGGTGAAGCGGCCTGGGGCCGACGATAACAACTGTGAGACTGCGCGCAAAGCAACCGGTTCCGGCGCGCGGACGGGCCGCTCGCGGCGGGCGACGGACGGCGGCGCCGGGCGCCAGTCTATCGCGGCGGCTCGCGGCTGTGTCAGCGCGCCAGCCACTTGCGCGGATCGATCGGTTCGGTGCCCTTGCGCAGTTCGAAATAGACACCCGATTCCTCGTGACCGCCGGTGTTGCCGGCACGGGCGATGACCTGGCCGGCGCGGATCGCGTCGCCGACCGCCACGGCCGCCGACTGAGCGTGGCCGTAGAGGCTGTAATAGCCGCCCTCGTGTTCGAGCAGCACGATCAGGCCATAGCGGTGCATCCAGCCGACATAGGCCACCCGGCCGCGCGCCACCGCCTTGACCGGCGTCCCCTCCTGCGCCGCGATCCAGTGTCCCTTCCAGCTCAGCTTGCCGCCGGCCTTGTCCTCGCCGTACTCGGCGAGCAGCTTGCCGCGGAGCGGCCACGGCAGCCGGCCGCGCAGGGTCACGAACGGCTTGTCGCTGTAGCCGGCTTCCTGCGGCACGTCCGCCAGGGTGTCCTGCAGGCGGGTGATCAGCTCGGTCAGCGAACGCTCGTCGGCGCGCAGGCGCTGCAGCTCGCCCTGGGCATCGGCGATGCGCTCGCGCAGCTGCGCCAGCACGCGCTTGCGTTCAGCCGTCGAGTCGCGCAGTTGCGCCAGCGCGACCTCCTGCTTGTTCTTCAGGTCGGCCAGGCGCGTCATCTCCGACTGCATGCGCGCGGACAGCCCTTCGAGTTCGCTGACGCGGTTGCGGATGCCGGAGATGGCCGCGGTGTGCGCGCGTTGCAGGTAGTCGTAGTAGACCATCACGCGGCCGACCTTGCGCACGTCGTTCTGGTTGAGCAGGAGCTGGGTCTGGGCCTGGCGGCCGATCACATAGGCCGCCCGGATCTGACGGCGCAGGTTCTCGCTGCGCTGGGCGATGGCCTTGTTCGATGCCGCGATTTCCTTCTCGCTGTCCTGGATGCGGCTGCGCTGCTCGCCCGCCTGCTTCTGCAACGAGCGGATCTCGGCGCCGATCGCGGCGATGCGGCGTTCGGTCGCCTGCAGGTCGCGTGCCAGCGCGTCGCGCTCGGCCTGGCTGGCCTCGATCGATTGCGACAAGGTTTCGATCCGCGAGCGCACCTCCGCCAGCGACTCCTGGCGGCTGCGCAGCGCGCCGTCGTCGGCCGCCGGTGCCGGCGCGGCGACGAGGAGTGCGGCCAGCGTCAGGGCGGCGGCGAGACGGTTCATGCGATAATCGTAACGTGTCCGGTCCGCACTCCGCAGCGACTTTCCTGATGTCCCAGTTCGTCGAATTCCTTGGCAACCACCCCGGTCTGTTCGCCGCACTCGGCGTCGTTCTGCTCCTCATCGTCGCCAACGAGGTGCACGGCGCCTTCACCGGCGGCAAGCGCCTGTCGGTGGCGGAGGCGGTGCGGCTGATCAACGACCGCGATCCGATCATCCTCGACGTGCGTACGCCGGCCGATTTCAAGAAGGGCCATCTGCTCAACGCGCACAATGCGCCGCTGACGAAGCTCGACGAGAGCCTCGGTGCGGCGGGCAAGGACAAGTCCAAGCCGGTGCTGGTGTATTGCGCGCTGGGACCGACTTCGGTCAGCGCCGCCGAACGCCTGCGCAAGCTCGGCTTCGCCGAGGTCTATCCGTTGCGCGGCGGCCTCAACGCCTGGCTCGGTGCCAGCCTGCCGGTGACCGCAAAATGAAAGCGGTGCGCATGTACAGCACGCATTACTGCCCGTTCTGCGTGATGGCCAAGCGCCTGCTGTCCGCCAAGGGTGTGCAGGTCGAGGAGATCCGTGTCGATGACGCGCCCGAGCGGCGCGACGAGATGGTCCGCATCACCGGGCGGCGCACCGTGCCGCAGATCTTCGTCGGCGAAACCCACGTCGGCGGCTTCGACGACCTTCACGCCCTCGACCGTGCGGGGCGGCTCGATCCACTTCTCAACGACTGACATGACGATGAGCGACAAGCCCAATTCGAACGCCGGCGCCGCGCCGGGAGCGGTGCAGCGCCAGGTGCTGCTGCAGAAATTCTATGTCCAGGACGCCTCGCTGGAAGTGCCGCTGGCGCCGCAGATCTTCACGCGTCCCTGGCAACCGCAGCTGGACGTGCAGGTCAACGCCGACATCAAGCCGCTCGACGGCGACAACTTTCACGTCGTGCTCGCGGTGACCGCCACCGCCAAGCTCGGCGAGGACGTCGCCTTCCTCGCGGAAGTGCATCAGGCCGGTGTGTTCGTGCTGCGCGGATTTCCCAACAATGAAGAGCGCCAGGCGGTACTCGGCGCGTACTGCCCGGGCCAGCTGTTCCCGTTCGCGCGCGAGGCGATTGCCGACCTGGTGCAGCGCGCCGGCTTTCCGCAGCTGCTGCTGCAGCCGATCAACTTCGAGGCGCTCTACCTGGAGCACCTGAACCGCGCGCGCGCGCAGAACCCGCAAGCCGCGGCCGCCCCGGCGACGCACTGAAGCCTGCAGGTCAGGCCCGCCATGACCGACCCGCAGACCTCCCTGCAACCGCGGTCGGGCCTGCATCCGGTCAGTGTGATCGGTGCCGGATCGTTCGGCACTGCGCTGGCGATCCATCTCGCCCGTCGCGGCGCATCCGCGCTGCTGTGGGGACGTGACGGCGAGCGCATCGCCGCGATGCAGGCAGCGCGCGAGAACGCGCAGTACCTGCCCGGTTGCGCCTTCCCGCTGCTGCTGGAGGCGACCGCCGATCTGAGCCGCACCGTCGCCGAGTCCGAGGATCTGCTGATCGCCACGCCCTCGCACGCACTGCGCCAGACGCTGGATGCGCTGGCGCCGCTGCTGCGGCCGGGACAGGGGCTGGTCGCCGCCTGCAAGGGCCTGGAGCCGGGCAGCGGGCGGCTCGTGCACGAGGTGATCGCCGATCGCTTCGGCACGGCGGTCCCGATGGCGGTGCTGTCCGGGCCGACCTTCGCCAAGGAGCTGGGCATCGGCCTGCCGACCGCGGTCACCATCGCCTCGCCGGACCGCGACTTCGCCGAGAAGATCGCGATGCGCCTGCACGGCGGCGGCTTTCGCGCGTACTGGACCCAGGACTTACCCGGTGTCGAGATCGGCGGTGCGGCCAAGAACGTCATGGCGATCGCCGTGGGCATCGCCGACGGCCTGCAGCTGGGCGCCAACACCCGCGCGGCGTTGATCACGCGCGGCATGGCCGAGATCATGCGCCTGGCCGAGCCGCTCGGTGCGCGCGCCGAGACCTTGATGGGGCTGGCCGGCATGGGCGATCTGGTGCTGACCTGTACCGACAACCAGTCGCGCAACCGCCGCCTCGGTCTGCTGCTGGCACAGGGCAAGTCGGTGGCCGATGCCAGCCACGAGATCCGCCAGGTCGTCGAGGGCGTCAAGGCGGCGCCGGAGGTGCTGCGCCTGGCGCGGCGCCACGGCATCGAGATGCCGATCACCGAGGCCGTGTCGGCCGTACTCGATGGCCGCATGAGTCCAGTCGAGGCGGTACGCGCGCTGGCCACGCGCCCGGCCAAAGCGGAAGCCGGCTGATCAGGCCGGGAAGCCGAGCTGCCGCCAGGCCTCGTAAACCGCCACGGCGACCGCATTCGACAGGTTGAGGCTGCGACTGGCCGCCCGCATCGGCAGGAACACGCTCTGCTGCGGCGGCAGCGCTTCGAGCACGTCCCGCGGCAGGCCGCGCGTTTCCGGGCCGAACAGGAGCACGTCGCCGTCGCGATAGCGGACCTGGTCGTAGCGTGTCACGCCCCGGGTGCTGAACGCGTAACGGCGCGCGTCGGGCAGGGCGTCGCAGAATGCCGCGTAACTGCGGTGTTCGGTGACGCCGGCCAGATCGTGATAGTCGAGCCCGGCGCGGCGCAGCGCCTTGTCGGTGAGCTGGAAACCGAGCGGATGGATCAGGTGCAGCTGCGCTCCGGTATTGGCACACAGGCGGATGAGGTTGCCGGTGTTGGGCGGAATCTCCGGCTGATACAGCGCGATCCGGATCATCGGACCCGCTCGACGCCGCAGGCCCAGCAGGTCTCGAAGGTGACCGGGGACTCCTCGCCGCAGGCGCAGCGCCACAGCGCCTGCGCATGACGGCGGCGCTCGTACTGCTGAAGCAGGTTGCGCGCACGCGCATCGTCACGGCCATCGCAAAGGACCAGCCGCGGATAGTCGTTGACCGGCAGCTCGCCGCGCGCGCCCCACAGCGACGCGCCCAGCACCCGAGCCTCGATGCCATGGGCGGCCAGATAGCCGCGCAGGATCTCCGCTTCGACCGGATCGGCCGCGGTGTAGAGCGTCTGCATGGCGCATTGTATCCAGCGCCGCGCTACGGCAGGTCCTTGAGCCGATCCAGTTTCGCCGCGTACAGGTCGTGGCGGCTGCGTGTCGTGCTGTTGTGCATCGCCAGGCGGAGGTGCGCGCGCGCCTCTTCGACATCGCCGCGGCGGAAGCTGGCCACGGCGATGGCGAAATGCAGCTCCGGGTCGTACGGGATGCGCTGCAGCTCCTTGCGGAACTGCGCCATCGCCGCGTCGATGTCACCCGCGGCGAGCGCGGCATTGCCGCGATCCAGGAAATGGAACGGTGGATACTTGGAGATCTCGCTGAGTCGCTGCTGCACGAGCCGCGCTTCGTCCGTCTCGCCCTGGACGGTGAGTACGCGCACCAGGTTGGTCAGTACCTGCGCGTTGCCGGGTTCGCGCTGCAGTGCGCGGTCCAGCACCTGGCGCGCCTCGGGCAGATCGCCGTGACGCAGATATACGACGGCGAGCGTATTGAGCGCGCTGACGAAATCGCGTTGCGTACCCACCGCCGCCCGTGCGTGCCAGTAGGCGCCGTGCAGGTCGCCGGCGAGCAGCAGCTCTGCGGCGCGGTTGTTGAGGTACATCGCCACGATCATCGCTTCGGAGATCTCGCGGGCGCGCCGGTCGGTGTCGCGCGCGTTCTCGACGAAGTCGATGACCAGGGGGCGGTCCATCACCGTCGATGCGAAAATGCCGTCGGCGTCGTGCCGGCCGAGCACGAGATTGACGTGGCCGCTGAGCAAGACCAGGCCGCCGTCGCGGCTCCAGGTGTCGTAGCCGCGCACGCTGCGGTAGGTCACGGGGATGTCCAGCTCGCGGGCGAGCGCGCCGGCGAGGATCACCAGCGACAGGCAGTTGCCGGCGCGCGCCGCGAAGGCCTGCCGCGCGGTGCGCGTCATCGCGGTGTCGTAGTCGAGGGTGAGGCTGTCGCGCAGTGCCTCGTGCAGCGCCAGGCGCGGTCCGATCCAGCGCGCACGCGGCTGAATCTGCCGGCGCACGAAACTGCGCATCGCATCGTCGAGCGCGAACAGCTCGTCGGCGTCCGCCACGGCGATGCCCGGGGCAAAGCGCTCGTCGGCGAACAGCGGGTCGATCGTCAGCGGTGCCGGCGCGGACGCGCAGCCGCATACGAGCAGGACCGCCGGCATGACCCAGCCGAGCTTCATCTGCGCCCTCCTTCAGAGGTCTGAAAGAGTCCGGCAGGCACCCCTGCCGGGGCTGCCCTGCAGTGTACGCCGCCGGCGGCGCGGCGGTGTGCGCGATTCCGGCAGGCGTGGCGGCGCTTCGCGGTGCGTGCACGGACCACGTCGGGGCTTCGAGTCCTTTCCAATCCAGAGATGAGCCTGAAGGGCGGATCTGAGTGAGGGGCTGTCAGGCGGCGGGACGCTGGGCTTTGCTGATGGAAAGGAACAACTGA